>JAUHYI010000078.1 GCA_030426385.1 Phycisphaerae bacterium | reverse complement strand
GGGGGGGGGTGGAGGAAGGTGATGGGGGCGGGTAGGATCGTGGGATGTTTGAATCGGCGATATGGGAAGCGGTGGTGGGAATTGGGATGCGGTGGCTGCACATCGGCAGCGCGCTGGTGGCGATCGGTGGGACGGTGGTGATGATGTTGGTGATTTGGCCAGGGTTGAATGTGGACGATGCGGAGGCGGGCGATTTACTAAAGCGTGATGGGGTTTTGGACTGGCTCGATCGGCGGTTTGGTGTGTTGTATTACGCCTCGCTGGGCGGGTTGGCGTTTAGTGGTTTGTATCAATGGGTGATGTTGGCCAATGATCATGCGCGGGCGGGGCGGTTGGCGGAAATGTTGCTGTTGGTGAAAGTGACGTTGGCCATGGTGTTGTTCGGGATGGCGTGGGTCGAGGCAGTGGGCATGTGGCAAGCGCCTGCACGCGTGCGGTTGACGTGGCGGTTGGTGGTGGGGGCGAGCATCGTGATGATCGCAGGTGCGGTGCGGTATGTGCGGTTGTCGGGTGGATGAGAATTTGATTTTGATTGGGTGTGCGTTGCATTGCGTGGCGGGCCGAGGCGTGACGGGCCGAGGCGAAGCGTGTGTGATTTTGTTGAGCGATGAGGTGCCATGGTTAAGCGGGAAAAAAAAGCGGTGGCGGTTAATGCCTATCTACGGCGGCGCATACAACGGCGTGTCGGTGCGGTGGTGTTAACAGTGGTGATTGTTGTGCT
Source organism: Phycisphaerae bacterium (assembly GCA_030426385.1). Taxonomy (GTDB): domain Bacteria; phylum Planctomycetota; class Phycisphaerae; order Phycisphaerales; family Phycisphaeraceae; genus JAUHYI01. The sequence continues at coordinate 23,934 of JAUHYI010000078.1, read as the reverse complement.
GGCATCGTGGGCGGATCGGCATGGTTTGTTGCTGTATGCGGGGGACGAGATGGGGCGGTATCACGGGCAAGCGGTGCGAGTGAGCCGAGTGGTGGATGGGGATACGATCGTGGTGGCTGTGCCGGATGGGGATGCGAACGAAACACGGGTGAGGTTTTGGGGAATCGATGCCCCGGAAACAGCGAAGCCTGAACAGGGACTGGATGCAGAACCGTTCGCAGATGAGGCGACCGCGTTGGTGCGGAAATATTGTGATGGGCAACAGGTGGTGCTGGAATTGGAAGCGCATCGGGTGCGTGGGAATTATGGGCGCATTATCGCGCATGTGATGTTGGCCGATGGTTCAAGTTTGAATGAGCGGTTGCTGGCCGCAGGATTGGCGCGATGGGATAAGCGTTTTCCCCATTCGCGGATGGACCGTTATGAAATTATTGCGAAACAGGGCCGTCTGGAACGGCAGGGGATGTGGGCGCAGCAGAAAAGCGGGGAGTAGAAAAGTGGGGAGTAGATGGGGGGAGGTGGGGGAGGTGTGTGGGGTGTGGGGGTGGTGGGGGTGTGGGGGGGGAGGAGAAAATGTGTGAGGGGTGTGCTATTCTATTTTGGGTGAGATTTGGCTGAAATCTGGCGTGGTTTGGGATGTGGGGTGTTTTTGACGGGAGCGTGTGTTGATTCTGTCGCGGTTCGGTAAGGATGGCCCCCGACGGCCAAAGGATAGACGTCGCACGATGATTCGTGAGACGAATGTGTTTTTGTCGTGGGCGTTACGGGGTCATGATTTACGTCGTGGGGGTGCAACGGACGATAAAACCTCAAGTGCCAGATCCGCCGCATCGGCCCAAGCGATGCCTGGTGAAAAAACGGCTGTTGATTGCCCGCGTATTCCGACGCGACCTGATACGGATGCGATGTTTGCGGCGTTGTTGCGACGCCCGGAAGGACGGGCCGCAGCGCAGCGGTGGTGGGAACGCGTGTTGTCGTCATGGTGGCCTACCAATGCGCCGTGACGTGTGATTGTTTTTGAATTCGATAACGCAGTGTGTGTGCTGCTTAATCCTAATACCGAAATACTGAGTGAATTATGTCGAGCCCCCTCACCCCTTCCTCCAATACCCCACCCCCACATTCCCCCCCACATTCCCCTTCAGATTCCCCTTCAGATTCTTCCTCAGAGTCTCTCCCACATTCCGATACGGCTTCCGAAATTTCTGAGGCGGCGCAATCGGGGCCGATTGAGCGGATTGCGGTGACCAGTCACGTAGGGCGTCATTATGTGGTGCGTTTGTCGCTGATGATGTTGATGTTTATGGGCTGGGGTTGTTGGTCGTTGTATGACGGATTTGTGAAGTACCCCGAACAGTTGCGGACGTACGAGGCTTTCGAAGAATTGAAAGAGAGCGATCGGATCAGTGAGTGGCCAGCGTTGCGTGAAGCGAATGGTTGGCCGGAGACGCCGAAGGTTCGAACCGAACGCGATGTGATGACGCAGCATATTCAGGCGTTGCTGACCTTCCCGTTGGGTTTGTATTTTCTGATCGGGCTACTGCGTTACATGGGACGGACAGTGAGCACGAACGAACAGGGAGAAGTGGTGGCAAGCTGGGGCGTCACGGTTCGAGCCGACCAGGTGACGGAATTAAATAACATGCGTTGGCCAACGAAGGGGATCTCGATGGTGACGTATGAAAGTGAAGGGGGCGGGACGAAAAAAATAGTGCTGGACAATTGGAAGTTCGAACAGCACGAAATGGATGTGGCGATTTACCAATTGCAGGAACAGCTAAGCGATGACAAAATCGTAGGCGAACGGATCCCCGTGCCGATGTTATTGCGTGATGATGAAGAGGAAGAAGCGAGCGAAGAAACCAGCGAAAATGCTGGTGAGGACGAGAATGGTGAGCGTGTGGGCTGAGAGTTAAAAGTTAAAAGTTAAAAGTTAAAAGTTAAAAGTTGAGAGTTAAGAGTAAGAAGTAATACAAATTGCGATAAATACTCGACCATTGTTTTTAATAGCCCCCGGTGAATACCGGGGGGGGATTGCCGGGTGGCAAGATGAACACCGTGACGCTTAATAGCAATAACGCAGGGGTAGTCATGCAGAGGTAGTGCAGGGATAATGCGAGCGTCATGCAGAGGAAGTGCAGAGAAAATGCGGGGGCAGTGGGGGGTAATGCGGGGGAAATGCGGGGGGGGTTATGAGGGGATGAGGTCAGCGAGGATGCAGTCTGCGACGAAGAGGCCTTCGCGGGTGAAGCGTAGGCGGTTGTGGTGGTATTCGAGCATTTTTACTGTGATGTAGCGTTGGATTTCCTGCTGTGTGTGTGTGGGAAATTGTGCGGGCTCGATGGCGATGCCATCGCGAAGGCGGAGGCCCATCATGAGTAGTTCGGACTGCTGTTCCGCGTGTGTGAGATGTTCGTGATCGATGCGTGCGGGGGTGGGCGAGGTGTCGATGTAGCGGGCCAGATGGGGGAGATTTTTCCAACGTTGATTGTTGATGTGGCTGGCCGCGCCGGGCCCGATGCCGAGCCAGTTTTGATTGCGCCAATAGGCAAGGTTGTGTTGGCAGCGATAGTCGATGGGCGGGCGCGTATTATTCGTATCCAACACGCATGTGGCTGCAAGGGGTAATGTGGGAGAGGTAACGTGCGCGGGGGTAGCGTGGGGGTAAAGTGTGGGGGAATGTGTGGGGGGGTGTGGGGGGGGGCGTTTTGACCAGGCGCTGATTTCGTAGTGGTCGTAGCCTGCGTCATCGAGGCGGTCGAGGAGGTAGGCATACATATCGCGGTCGATGCCGGTATCGATGGGTTGAATTTCACCGCGATCGCGACGAGCGGTGAGTGCGGTTTTGGGTTCGAAGGTCAGGCTGTAACAACTCAGGTGCGTGGGTTGTAACGCGAGTGCGCGATCAATGTCGTCAGCCAGATTGTCGAGGGTTTGGCCCGGGATGCCGAAGATGAGATCGAGGTTGATGTTGTTGATGCCTGCATTGCGCAGTCGTGTCATGCTGCGTTGCACATTGGCCGGTTCGTGCCAGCGTTCGAGCGTTTTGAGTAATGTGGGATTGAAAGATTGGGCACCAATGCTGATGCGGTTAACCCCGCCAGTGGCGAGTATGTGCGCGAGTTCATCGGTGACGGTTTCGGGGTTGGCTTCGACGGTGAATTCGTGGATGCGGTTGAGTATGCCCAGCGTTTGGGCCACGCGCAGGAAACGTTGCCAGTGAATGGGTTCGAGCAACGTGGGCGTGCCGCCGCCTGCGAAGATCGTGGTGGGTTGCAGGAGATATTGGTCGGCAAGTTGAGTCAGTTCGCAGATCAATGCATCCGCGAAACGAGCCTGGCGTTGTTGCGTGTCCACGATGGAATAGAAGTCGCAATAGTGGCATTTGTGAAAACAAAACGGGACGTGGATGTAGAGCGAGTCGACCGCCGTTTTGGTGGCGAGGGGGTCGCTGGTCTCGGCGCTGGTATCAGCGTTGATCGTGACACCGGCACCGGCACCGGCACCGGCATGGGATTGCGCTGCCGGGTTGGTCGGGCTGGTGGCGTGTCCGTCGGGTGGCATATTTGTGAGTGGGATGGGTTGATACGGCATGGTGGCTTGGTTAAACTCAACAGATCGACAATACGCAAGTCTGGGCGAGATTGGGTCGAAGCAAGTATATGGCGGCTATCGCGACTTGGCGTTTGTTGGGGTACAGTGGGGGATTATTGGGGGATTATGGCCTGTTTACGGTAATTTTGGCCTGCAGGATTCGGGGTCGCGTGAATTAGAACCCCGCCGGGTCCGTGTCATTTTCCCATTGTATGGGTCGTTTTGGATTGAAGTGGGTGGGCGTGGAAGGCCATGGGTGGTATTGTATAGGCATTGACTATTTTTCGATCGGGAAGAATCGGATGGATGCGGCGCTGGTGATGTTTAAAATCGATGGATCGCGGCATGAGTTTCCGCTGCGTAAGTCACGTGTGGTGATCGGCCGCACTGTGTCATGCGATTTGCGTGTGCCGTTGTCGAGCGTGTCGCGCCAGCATTGTGAAATCCGCATCGATAACGATGAACTGGTGTTGCGTGATCTTGGATCGAGTAACGGAACGTTTGTAAATCAAGCGCGGGTTCAAGAAGCCACATTGCAGGCCGGCGATGAAATCACGATCGGGCCTGTGGTCTTTACGATGACAATCGACGGCAAGCCAGAGGATATCAAGCCGGTGCGTTCGCTGGTGCAACAGGACCAGGCCTCCTCGGATGCGACAGCATTACCGACTCGCGATCAACACGATGGGATGCCCAGCGAGTTGGCGTCGCCTGATCTTGATATGCCTGAAAATGTCGAAGCTGAACCGCACACGCCGACGGTGGAATTAGATGCGGATGAGGATGATCCGATTGCGGCCCTGGAAGCGATGGTGCGTGCGAATGAATCGGACGACAGCTCAACGGGCGGATGATGTGATCGCCGCAGTGGCAGTGGCAGTGGTGGGGGGCGTGGGCGTGGGCAAGAAGTATATGGGTGCGTGACGATCGCCGAGGAAAGTGGCGAAACGCGAAACGCGTAATGCAAAACGCAAAACGCGTAAGTATCGCCGGGGAAATGTGGGGGGGTGTGGGGGGGGAGAAGCAACAGGTTGTGAGAAAACGGTCGCGAGGCCATGGATTATTTTCTACAACATGTTCTAGTCCATGTTGTAGCCCACGTTCTAATCCAAGTCCAAGTCCTGTGATGCCCACGTCTTGTCTTGTCATGAAGCCATGTCATGCTTGCCATGTCTTGTCATGTCACGAAGCCATGCCATGAAATGCCTGGTTTGTTGTTTGTATTGGATGTGAATGACGCTTGCGTTAAACGGCCGCGTCAGGGCCTGCAGATTTGGCTTCCGCGCCACCGGGTGCACCGGCAGGGGTTTTGCCTGCGGGAATGCGGATGCGAGTGCCGCACTGTCGACAGCGCACAATTTTACCACGTGCTGTCATTGGCACGGATAGTAAAGTTTTGCATTGTAGATTCGGACAAAGCATCCGGACCATGTTGCCTGACATAAGCGTCGTCCCTTCCGTCAAAAGTCCCTGGATCAACGAATAATCAAGGGGGACTATGAAATACATCGGCGCGTTGAGGGCGATACTTGATTGGCGAGCAAGATTGTGGCGGGATTATTCGATCGTGATCCGTGTGTAATCCTGGGTGGAGAATAGGCCTAAGGCCTTGGTTTGCTGGTTGATGATTTCCACGCGCGGGCCGTGTTGGGGCTGATAACCTGTTTTGACGTTGACCATGACGTTGGCAAGTTTGAGATCAATCTGCCGATTTTGTTGGACGATCGCCAAGGTGTCGGGGAGGGTGGTGTTGGGGGGGGGGAATTCTTTTGGTCCAGATAGGCAACGCCGCGTGACATTTCGCGGTGGTCTTTCTGAGGCGGATCCGCGAGCAGTTGAATGGTGTTGGTGCAGATGCCCTGATCGCGGATATGGTCGGTGTCGCGTTGATAGACGGTCATGTGGACGGTCTGGGTGACGGGTTTGTCCGGGGTGAGCGAGGCCGGGAGGATGATCAGAGCCGGGTCGTAAGTGACCGTGACGTTTTGCTTATGATCCGTTTCGCGGGTGATGGCATAGGAGCCATCGTCGTTGATTTTCAGGTGCGATTCGTGGCTGTTTTCCAATGTGATGACGAAGATGTGGTCATCATTTTGGGTGATTTTGTAGATACCGATATCGGTGTCCTGGCCGTTGATTTTGGAAGCCCGAGCGTAGCGTGTTTGTTGGGGCTGGATGGGCCAAAGTGATTCCGCCTTGAGCGGTTGGGTTTGACGTGGATAAATGGCATCAAAAACGCCGATAGTGGATGAGTCGTGTTTAGGCGTGTGTGAAGCGCATCCGAATCCGACGCCCGCCGTGAGTGCGGCGAAGGTGATGAGGCCTATGATGAGGCCGGTGCGGATCGCTGGACTGTTGGTGGGGGAGAACTGTGCGGGGGAGAACTGTGTGTGGGTGGACTGGGGTGATGCGGACTGGGGGTGTTGGGTTTGCATGGCAGCATTTTAGCTGTGTTTTGTGTTTGTTTATTCACGTGTGTGAATGAATCGCGAGTTGTCCGACAGGAGTACTGAATTGATGCCATGGGAAGCCTGGGCCATGTTGGTGGTGATGGTGTTAATGATCGTTGCGTTGGCCAAAGGTTTCACGGGTCCGGACGTGGTGATGCTTGGGACGCTGACGGTGATGCTGGTGTTGGGTTTGTTCAGCGATCGGTTGCCGAATGTGAACACGGTGGTGGGGTCGTTTGGCAATCCGGGTCTGGTGACGGTGGCGGTGTTGTTCGTGGTGGCTGCGGGGTTGACCGCGACGGGCGCGATGGAGCGATTGACCGCGCCGTTGTTGGGTAGGCCCAAGAGTATGATTGAGGCGCAGGCACGTTTGACATTGCCGATCGCGGTGATGTCAGCGCTGTTGAATAACACGCCGATTGTGGCGATGTTTTTGCCGGTGGTGAATGATTGGTGTCGTCGTGCGAAATTGTCGCCGTCGAAATTGTTTATGCCGTTGAGCTACGCGGCCATCCTCGGCGGTATGTGTACGTTGATTGGCACGTCGACGAATCTGGTGGTCAACGGGATGCTGCTGGACGACCCGGACACGCGCGGGATGGGGCTGTTTGAAATCGGTGCGGTGGGATTGCCTTGTGCGGTGGTGGGTATCGCGTACATTTTGATCACAGGGCGGTGGTTGTTGCCGGATCGCAAGCCCGCGATCGACACGTCGGGCGATCCGCGTGAATACACGGTGGAAATGACGGTGGATGCGGGCGGGCCGTTGATTGGGCAGACGATCGAGCAGGCCGGTTTGCGACATTTGCCGGGTTTATATCTGGCCGAAATCGAACGCGACGGCGGTGTGTTGCATGCAGTAGCCCCGACGGAAAAATTGAAATCGGGCGATCGATTGGTGTTTGCTGGCGTGTTGGAATCGGTGGTCGATCTGCGAAAAATGCGCGGACTATCGCCAGCAACGAAACAGGTGTTCAAGCTGGACGCGCCGCAAACGCACCGGTGTCTGATCGAGGCGGTGGTGTCGAGCAGTTGTCCGGTGGTGGGCAAAACGATTCGTGACGGTCGATTCCGATCGGTGTACGGCGCAGCAGTGATTGCGGTGGCGCGTGATGGGCAACGGGTGAATAAAAAAATCGGCGACATCGTGTTGCGGGCTGGCGATACATTGCTGTTGGAAACCGAACCGCAGTTCGTGGGGCGTCGCCGGAATAGTCGCGATTTTTATCTGGTGAGTCAGGTGGCTGGCTCGACCGCGCCACGGCACGAGCGAGCGCCGATTGCGATGCTGATTTTGTTGGGGATGATGATTGCCGTCACGGGGGGTTGGGTGAGCATGTTGCTCGGTGCGATGATTGCGGGGGGATTGATGTGGTTGACGCGATGCACAACGGGGACCAACGCGCGTGATTCGATCGACTGGCAGGTGTTGGTGATTATTGGCGCAGCCCTGGGTGTCGGGCAGATGGTCGAGGCCAGCGGATTGGCGACGGGCGTAGCGCACGGGATGTTGAATGTGTTGGGCACGAATCCATGGTTGGCATTGCTGGGCGTTTACATCATCACGAATGTGTTTACGGAATTGATGACCAACAACGCCGCCGCAGTGCTGGTGTTCCCGATTGCCAAGGCGACTGCGATGACGTTGGGCGTGGATTTTATGCCATTCGCGGCGACGATCATGATCGCAGCGTCCGCAGGATTTGCCACGCCGATTGGATATCAGACGAACCTGATGGTGTATGGGCCGGGCGGTTATAAATTCACGGACTACACACGGTATGGCTTGCCGTTGAATTTTCTGATCCTGACGATCACGGTGATTTTGGCACCGATCGTTTGGCCGTTTTGAACGGGCGTGAGTCGAGAGTTTGAGAAATGGGCGCGGGGGGGGTAGTAAAAAGTTAAAAGTTAAAAGTTAAAAGTAAAAAGTAAAAAGTAAAAAGTTAAAAGTACAAAGTGCATAGTACGAGGGGCTCGCGCGAATGACCGCGCGCGTACTTGTCGCAATTCGTATTAGCAGTGTTAACCGTCGCCATGTAGCGGCGTGTGATTTTATTGAAAACACTCACGGTCGCGCCGTCCAAGGACAGCGGCTAACGCACGGTTATACGATTTACAATCAAAGACGCGTCACTAATTCCATATTAGCCCCCGGTGAATACCGGGGGGGGTATGCGGTGGATTATGCGGAGGAATGTGGGGGGGGTGCGACCAGGGTTAACAGATTGTCGGGGAAGGTCGGGGTAGCTCCGCGTTGCGAGGCGACGAACGCGCCGGCATGGTTGGCTAATTCGACGATTTTATCCGGGGTTTTTCGCAATAACATGCCAATGATCAGGCCCGCGGTACAGGCATCGCCCGCACCGACACTGTCCGCATCAGCCACCGCAGGATAGGTTGGCACAGCACCGGTGTGGATGTTGTTTTCCGTAAATAGCTGGGTGCCCTGCGACCCGCGTGTGAGGGCGACGTATTTCAAACCATACCGTTTTCGCAAAGATTGCACGCGAGCTTCGGTCGCATCGTTATCCGAGCCGACGCCCAGCAGCCGTGCGACGATGGGCAATTCATCGATGTTGAGTTTGATCACGGTGGCATTTTCGCAACTGCTCACGAGCAGGCGCTGATCGTAATAATTTTGTCGCAGGTTCACATCGAACAATCGAATCGCACGACGGGCATCGTGTAAAAAATGTTTGATGCTACTGCGAGCCTGGGCATCACGTTGAGCGAGCGTGCCAAAACAAACCGCATCGCAACGCGCAGCCAACTGTTCGGTGTCGGGATCGTAGGCGAGTTTGTCCCAGGCACTGTCGCGCACAATTTCATAATCCGGCTGCCCTGCGTCATCGACACTGACATACACCATGCCGGTCGCGTGGTCGGGATCGGTTTGCACGTAGGTGGTGTCCATGTCGCGCTGATGCAATTCATCGATCAGGCGTTGGCCGAATGTATCTTGACCGATACGGGTGACGACCACGCCCCGCCCGCCGACGCGTTGGCCCAGTTGATGGACATGCACCGCGCCGTTGAGTGGCGCTCCGCCGAGCACATCCCCTGAGGGAAACCGATCGAAGAGCGCTTCGCCCAGGCCGACGACGGTGAAACGTGTCGCGGGCGGACTTGTACTGGTATTCGTATTGGCATTGTCATTCATGATGACAACAGGTTACCAAACGTCTGCGCGGGGGTGAATTGAATGGCCAATTGGTGTGACTGGTGTGACTGGTGCGACTGGTGCGAAGGTTGCGCAGCCGACGGGTTGTCCTGGCTGGGCAGAGGATTAGCGTGCCCGATGCGCACGACTCGGCCCAGCGCCATCTGGTCGCGGGGCAGGACTGCCTGGGTGTCGTCCCATGCGATGGCCAATTCGATCGCATCATCGGGCTGGGCCGGCGGCATGGTGGCAGAAATGTGGCAATCGATTTTCGCCCCGCCGGCGGACAGATCACACAAGCGCGCGGCATAAAATCGCCCGGTCGCATTGAGGCGGATTTTGACAGGCCGATCGATCGCCACGCGCGGCTGGCGACGACGGTCGGACTCAGCATGGGCAATCGGTGAGGACTGGTGCATGGACTGGTGCGTAGACTGGTGCGTAGACTTGTGCGATGACTGGGACATGTGGGAAATATCGACGCAATGGGCCTGCGTGCTGAGTCATGAGCATGCCCACGCCTGGGTTGGCCCGCATGACCCGCATTACCGGACGAAATCCCGGCAAAAACATCCGGCAATCGCCCGATATTGCACCATCATTGCCCCAACGGCCCCACCCACACGAATATGGCGGCTAGAATCAAAACATGACGGTGCAGATCGACGAGAAAATTTTCATGGCCACGGTTATGCCCGCCCTGCAATCAGGCGATGCTGAACGATTGGCTGCCGCGGTGCGCGTGCGATGGACGCCACGTCAGGTCCAACGCCTGTTACGCCATGATGAGGTCGATGTGCGACGCGTCGCGGCGATCTCGCTCGGACTCATCGGCGATGACACCAGCATCCAACCACTGGCCCGAACCTTGCGCGATGCGGATCCCCAAGTCAGCGAAATGGCAGAGCATGGCCTATGGTCGATCTGGTTTCGACTCGGTTCTGCTGAGGCTCTCGAACCGTTTCAGCGCGGACTCGAAGCCCTATCCGATGAACAATATGCCACGGCGGTGGAACTGTTCACCCAAGCCAACGCGATCGATCCCACATTTGCAGAACCCTACAACCAAGCGGCTATCGCTCATTATTTCCTGGGCGACTATCGCCAATCGTTGCACTGTGCCTGCGATGCGGTGCGACGCATGTCCGTTCATTTCGGGGCTATCGCGGGCATGGGGCACTGTTACGCACAACTCGGTAATCTCGACCTGGCCCTGCGATGCTACCGTCACACCTTGTGCCTCAATCCCCACATCCACATGATCCGACATGCCATCGTTCGACTCGAACGCTCACGACTCGAATCCAACAGCGCCTCCGGCGAATTCCTCCTCGACACCCTCTCCATCTAACCCCCCACCCCCCCACGTTTCCCCTGTGCTATTGCATGGTTAGGGTGGTCGGCCACGTTTTCTCTGTGCTATTGATGGTTAGGGTGACCGGCCACGTTTTCTCTGTGCTATTGATGGTTGGGGTGGTCGGTTTTTTTTTCATGCCCCCCACTCATACCAATCCCATAAAAATATGCGCGTTGTTTATAGTTAGCCGCCGCCATTTGGCGGCGCGACGTCCTAGGTTTGGCGTACGTTTCGCGCCGCCAAATGGCGGCGGCTAACACGCGATTTCTTTTTCGGGATTGGTATCATCCCCCCCACTCATCCCACCCGCTCATCCCCCGCACCACCTCACCCACATTTCACATCTATAAAAAAAAGCGGGCGGACACATGGTCCACCCGCTGATGCGGATTTGTTCGTTGATCAATCAGTGTGCAGCGTGCCGTGTGCGATCACGCCAACATGCCAATCACGCGGCGGAACTTTTGCGACGTTTTCGGCCTACGGTGCGCTGATCCTGTGACATGCGTTGTTCTGGACTTTCATCCATCAGCTCGACGAGTTCCAACGGATCGTTGGCCCACAGGTCGGCACCGATTTCTTCGGCCAATCCTTCGGCACGATTGAAAATGCCGCCGCCCACGTTGATCTGCAATTTCGGACACACGCCGATTTCGTGCAGACGATCGATCAGCATACGCGTGAACGGCACCGTCTTCGCATCAGCGCCGAACACCACCAGAATGTCGGCATTCAACTGCCCCACCTGGGCTACGATTTCATCATTGGCAATCCCGCCGCCAGCGTAGTACACATCGTAGCCATCGGCTTCCATCAGATCGCAGGCGATCTGGCCATACAGTTCTTCTTGCTCTTCTGGACCCGAGACCAGCAACACGGTTTTGTTGCGACGCTCGGTCTGAACCAGACGCATCTGCAACTGGTCCACCTGATGTCGCATCAAACGCGTCGCGAAATGGTGACCCATTTCTGACAACTGATCCGCACGATGCAATTTATGCACCTGCTCGGCAGTCGGCCAAACCAGTTTGATCAAAATCTGGCTCGCATCACAATCCGCATCGATCAGTTCATTGATCAGTTCGCGGGCAGTGCTGCGATCGCCGCTGATGACCGCGGTGAAATATTGTTCGAGAAGGGCTTCGTGTCGCATCAGTTCGGTTCTCCGTGCGTGGGCTTGGGGCCGGGGTGGCCGGGGGGCCGGGGTTAATGGGGGCAAGGTGAGTTATCAGTCATTAGTCAGAATCAGCATTCGTTGCTCATTCCGTTGCATCCGCCAACCCTCGTCCGGCTCCCAAAGGAAACGTGGGTGAGGTCAGGGGTGATACGTTGTTCATCGGGTGGGGCGTTGGTTTTGATACAACGAAATTCATGCCCACCCCACTTGATCGAACTATCGGGCCTAGCCGCGCCCAAGCACGTCGCACTCGAACCCACACGGCGTCGAAAACTGCGTTTTCCACCGTATTTTCCCGAACAGCCCCCCCACATTCCCCCCGCATTCCCCCCGCATACCCCCCGCATACCCCCCGCACACACGGTCCCCCCAAGTTATGCACGAGCTTTAGACACCAATAAAAACAGGACGCGAGAAACCAACCCGGTTATCCGGCCCATCAACCATCGAATACAATGACAACAGACGCAAATCGATGCGATTGCGGCCAACCATTCCCCGAAAAAAGGAGGCCACCCATGCGACGTGTAATGATTATCGTGGCCCTGACCCTCGCCGGCCTGCTCTGGTCGGCCGCCACAGGCTGCGTCACCAACCCCGCCACCGGCAAAACCAACCTCAATTTCTTTGCCAGCACCGAATCCGAACTCGACATCGCCAATCAGGCTGCCCCCGAATTCAAAAAAGCCTACGGCGGACAGATTCCCTCCACCCCCATCCAGAACTACGTCAGCGATCTGGGCCATCGGTTGGCCGCCCAATCCGAACGGCCGGAATTGCCTTGGGAATTTACCGTCGTCGATTCGCCGGTCATCAATGCCTTTGCCCTGCCCGCTGGAAAAATTTTCATCACGCGCGGCTTACTGAGCAAGTTCGATAACGAAGCCCAACTCGCCGGCGTACTCGGCCATGAAATCGGACACGTCACCGCCCAACACGTCGGCCAACAAATGTCCCAGGCCTACACCATCACCGGCCTGGGAATCGTCCTCGGCATCGCCGGCGAAGTTGCCGACGAAGACTGGCTCAAAATTTTAGGCGCAGGCACCAGCCTCGGCGGCGGCGTCTATCTATTAAGCTACGGAAGAAGTCAGGAAAATCAGGCCGACGAACTCGGTCTGCGTTACATGACCAGGCTCGGCTACAACCCCGTCGGGCATATCCAGGTCATGGAATTGTTTGCCCGCGAAGCTGCTGCCGCAGGTGGCAATCAACAGATCGAATTTTTATCGACCCATCCCCATCCCGAATCGCGCATCGAACGACTCACCAAAATCATCAGCAAGCAGTATCCTGATTATCAGAACACCACCACCTACAAATTTGACCCCGAAAGTTATCAAACCAACATCCTCAAACCATTGGCCAACCTGCCCGCCCCCAAGCACAATCCCGCTCAACAATCTCAATAGAGACTCAATAGATAGCCACGCTTCACCATGCCTTCGGTTCCCCCTACAACTTCGCCAAGCTCAACGACCACCTCACCGGCAGCGCCGACCGTCTGGACCGAACGCGATCTGGTCAATCCTCATGCGGAACCCGATAAGGCCCGCCGAGTTTGTGCCATGTTCAGCGCCATCGCGCCCAGCTATGACCTGAACAACCGATTGCATTCGATGGGACAGGACCAGGCTTGGCGTAAAAAATCCGTCCGACATGCCAACGTCAAACCCACCGACGTGGTGCTCGACGTCGCTTGCGGCACCGGCGATCTTTCCATGGCCTTCGCGCGTGCCGGCGCCCAGCGCGTCATCGGCATGGACTTCACCCATGACATGGTCACCATCGCCCAAACCAAACGCCCCCCCCCCCCCCCCCCCCCCACGTCCCCCCACATTTCCCCCGCGCTATTAAATGGAGAAGGTGGCTCTTCGACATCTTCCCCCGCACAGCGCTCCGCAACTCACCCCACCACGCTCCACTACCAAACGGCCGACGCCATGCGCTTGCCGTTGCCCGATGCCAGCGTCGATGTCGTCAGCATTGCCTTTGGCATTCGCAACGTCGCCGATCCGCAAGTCGCATTGCAGGAATTCGCCCGCGTTCTGCGCCCCGGCGGACGCTTGATCATTCTCGAATTCAGCCTACCCACCAATCGCATCCTGCGCGGCCTGTTCAACTTTTATTTCAACCATATCATGTCACGCACCTGCGCCTGGATCGCTCGCGATCGCAGCGGAGCTTATCGCTACCTCGCTCGCAGCGTTAACACATTCATGGGCCGAGATGAAATGGTCCAACGCATCACCGACACGGGCCTGACCGATGTCACCACCAAACCCCTCACCTTCGGCATCGCCGTCATCTACCGCGGCATCAAATCCTCCACGCCTCACTAACCCCCTCGCATTAAACTTAACCGCCGCCCCCGGTATTCACCGGGGGCTAATATCAATCACAAAGCACGAGTATGTAGCGCATGTCGTATCGCGTGTGCGTTAGCCGTCGCCATTTGGCGGCGCGAGATTTTATTGAAACACCCACCATCGCGCCGCCAAATGGCGGCGGCTAACACTTCTAACTTCTAACTTTTCACTTTTCACTTTTAACTTTTAACTCCCCCGCCCACCGTCATTCATCCGACGTATCCCAGTTTGTTCGATTGAACCGCGACTTGCGTGGAAACGCCGGCGTGGGCGTGGTCGGGCCGGCCTCATCGGCACGCACGATCGGTTGATCCTCGGCGGGGCCATCGATCGTCTGCGGTTCATGATTCACCGGCGTGTGCACCGTCGATCCATCATGCACCCGCGTTGCATCCGACGCGTTGCGCAAGGGCGCTTCCTGGCCATCGGTCATCTTTTGAGCACAACCGGACAAACCCGCAAAACAAACCAACACACCGGCAAACACCACCCAGACAATCCCGTTACATAATTTTAATTGTTTCATAAATCCAACCTCAATCTTATCTTCGCTCACGAATTCGCTCACACATTCAGACCATCACATCAGAACCGCCACGTCACCCCGAACTCCGTATAAAAACCATCCGCATCCCACAACGGATCGTTCGCATCCCAGATCGCATAGCCCATCGTCACGTCGAACGACAGATGCTCATCCACCACATACAACAATGAGCCACGCAAGTCGTACACGTACTGTTCCTCGCGGCCGGGTGCTGGATTAAAACTGCTGATAAAACCGTCGTAATCCTCGATCGCAATCGCCGATTCCAGCAGCAACCAGAACGGCCCACCGATCCACGTGTCGTACCCCAACTCAAACACATGCGCGTGCGAATTGTAATTCGAACCATCCGTATCATTGCGAACAAACAGATACCCCACATTCAAATGACTGGTCTGATTTTCAAACGTATACGTCCCACGCAGGCCCAACGTATGACGTTGCCCATCGCGTGAACTGATGCCCGGCGTCGCCACTGGCACTTTGAAATTTTCGTCGGCCACCCACGCGTAAAACAATTCGCCCGTCCATTGTTCGTTCAGCTCAACGAGCAAACTACCAATCACCGTATGCGACGACACCTCCGGCTTGCCATCTTCCAACCAGTCGCGACGAAATACATATTCGAAACCGGCCACCGCCTGCTTGCCATTCAGATCAAACGCATACTCCGCAAACCCGCGTGGCTCAAACGTCGTCAGGTTGTAATCATTCGGATCCTTGCCCGCGAACATGCCCGTCGGGTTGTCATCAAAATGAATCACCTCATCAAACACCAACCCCGCGCCGATCGTCCATTGCTCATTCTGCACCACACGAAACTCGCCATCGAATTGCAGTCCCAAACCCCAACTGTTTTTATCGCCCGTAAAAAACACCGTCGCGTCGGGAACCTGCTGCACATTGCTGTCATAAAAAACATACGTGCGAATCGAAGCGTCCCACGCCCGTGCGGATTCGGATTCGGCTTCCGCTTGTGCCAATTGCGCCAACTGTTTCATCCCCGCATCCGTCGGCTGATCTCGGCCAAACTGATACGTCTGCCCCATCGCTGGCCCCACTACCCCCCCCACCCCCATCATCACACCCATCACCGCCACCACCACACCTGCCACAAAACCATTCATTGTTTTACCCATGATCATGACCCATACTCCAAAATATTACTCCCCCACCTATTCATTTAATCCTCCCCACTCACATACTCACATACTCACATACTCACATACTCAAACTTATACGAAACCCGATAAAAATCACACGTTAGATGCCACCTTTATCGCGTCGCGATGGCCTAGATTTGACGCACTCTTCGCACTGCCGTAAAGGCGGCAGCTAACTATAAATCACACGCGTCCTTGTTGTGGGACTGGTATTACATACCCACAAAATTACATACTCACAAATTGCGACAAAACAACAATCATGGTTGATAGGATTCAGCAGTGTGATAAACCGCATAAAATCTGTCAATCGGGTCAAAACACTATCGCTCTATTTCTTTTGCCCCACCCATTTCGCTCTCACACATGCCACAAACCCAACCCACCCGCATCGCGCAACGCACGAAACAATTCACACACGCAAGCCCCATTAAAAAAACGCAGGCTAAATCATGCCTTGCCACGCACCCATTAAAAACGCGCCAATCACGCGATCACAATCACGAACACGAGCACAAGCACAACACTTGAATACATGACGCTCGATGCGTGTCGTAGCGTGGCGTGGTGTGGCGTGGCGTGGTAGCCGACACTTCAGCGCACCATCAAATGTTCATAGACCAGTTCCCCACCCACATGGGCAGTGAGTCCCACCCACCCCAGGGCCAACAGGCCGACGACCATTGCCAAAATGCCACAGGCCATAGACGCTTTGCGTTTTTTCAGCCACGTGCCAGCCAACAAAATCACCACGCCCGCCAACACCACATACGCCAGCTCACCCATGTATTCATGCCGATCCAGCGCCGCCATGCCCTCGGCTGACAGTTCGACTGATAGCGCATCCATCGCCGACTCGCCCACCACATGCGCGACAAATCCCAAAACCATTCCTACCCCATAGGCTGACATGGTCATCCACCGCACTGCCCCCAGCCAGGGCTGGCGACGCCACAACCCTACCAGCACCAACACCAGCATCGGCAATCCCAGCACCGACACCACGATCGGAAAATGCACCACCATCGCATGCAACCGAGCCGGATCGTTCAGCACCTCAAACATCGCGTCCCACCATTTCCGTTAAATACAACGCGTACCAATCTCGTTAAAAACTCGGGCAGACTAAGCTCTTCTGCATACCGCCCCCCCCCCACTTCCCCACTTCCCCTCGCCGCCCCCCCCCACACTCCCGACCCCCGGTATTCACCGGGGGCTAATAGGAATCAAGACGTGAGTATTTGTCGTCATTTGGATTAGCCACGCGAACTGGTAACTAGATATGTTGATGCGTCAACATAGTAACGCGATAATATGCCAACGTATTGACGTATTGACGTATTAATACAGCAAACTATCAAACTATCAATGCGGCATCGGATATCGTTTGCACAGATCTGCCACTTCGCCGCGTACCGTGTCGGCCACGTCGGTATCACCGCGACTGACCAACACGCGATCGATCCATTCGGCCACCTGAGGCATGTCAGCTTCCGTCAAACCGCGTGTCGTCACTGCGGGCGTTCCGATACGCAAACCACTGGTCACGCGCGGCGGGCGAGGGTCCTTGGGAATCCCGTTGTGATTGGTGACGATGCCGGCTTTTTCCAGCCATGTCGCCGCATCCACGCCGGTCAGTTCAGCATCACGTGCGGTCAGGTCCAACAGCATCAAGTGGTTGTCCGTTCCGCCCGAGACCAAGCGGTAACCTTTACCCGACAACGCCGTCGCCAAGGCATGGGCATTGGCAATCACCTGTTTGGCATACTGTTTAAACGATGGTTGCAGCGCTTCGCCAAACGCCACCGCTTTGGCTGCCACCACATGCATCAACGGGCCACCCTGCATGCCGGGAAACACAGCCCGATTGATTTTTTTGAAGATTTCTTCATCGTTGGTCAGGATCAAACCACCGCGTGGGCCGCGCAATGTTTTATGCGTTGTCGTCGTCACCACATGAGCATGCGGGAACGGCGACGGATGCTCACCGGCCACAATCAAGCCCGCGATGTGTGCCACGTCGGCCATCAACAGCGCGCCGCATTCATCGGCAATCTCGCGGAACTTCGCAAAATCGATCGTCCGTGGATACGCTGAATAACCGCACACCACCAATTTCGGTTTGTGTTCCAGGCACAGTGCTCGCACAGCGTCGTAATCGATCTGCTCGTGCTTTTCGTGATCCAGGCCATAGATCAACGGATAGTGCACGGGCTTGAAATACGTGCCCGAAAAGTTGAGTTTCATGCCATGCGAAAGATGCCCGCCGTCGGCCAACACCAGACTCGCAAACGTATCGCCGGCTTCCAGCAAGGCCATGAACACCGCGGCATTGGCTGACGCGCCGGAATGTGGTTGCACGTTGGCAAATTCACACTTGAACAATTCCGTGGCACGATCGCGTGCGATGTCTTCGATCTGATCGTAAAAACCACAGCCCTGGTAATAGCGCTTGCCCGGGTAGCCTTCGCAATATTTATTGGTCAGACAACTGCCCATCGCGGCCATCACCGCAGCGCTGGTGTGATTCTCCGAGGCGATCAATTCCAGCGTCGACGCTTGTCGTTCCTGCTCGGCACCGATGTACCGCCAGACACTGGGGTCCTGCGCCGCGATCGGATTAATTTCACTTGTCGGTTCGGTATCCAGCTCAGTTGCCATGGTCACTCTTTTCAAGAATTCAAGGTTGAAAAATCAGCCCCACCCCCCCCACATTTTCCCCGCCACGTTTTCCCCCGCTACACTTTCCTCTCCATTTTTTCCCGTGACGGTTTTCCCTCACGTGTTTCCGGCCTCACACTGTAGCATTTTAACCGATCCATCACCCCACGGGAAAACCCCACTTTCCCCCGCTTATCCGGCGAATTATCCTTCCACCACCCGTTTGACGCTCACCGCGGCCAAACCTGCGACCTGGTCAATCCCCAGGCCTGCGATTGATTCACATTGCATCGGCTCGGCAGTCACCGGGCCATCGTAGCCGGTCGCACGCACGGCTTTGGCAAACGAATTTAGATCGATCACGCCGGTATCAAACGGCAACGCCCGCTCGCCATCAATCTGTTCATCAGGCCCGCGCCCGGCACGCCCATCGTTCACGTGTACTTCCACAATTTTCCCGGCCAGCTTTTGCGTGATGTCCGCTTCGCTCGCATTCGTGCAATACCAGTGAAACGAATCCAGCAACACGCCCGTGCCCGAACCGATCGCGTCGGCCAACTCCAGCATCTGATCAATCGTGTACGCAAACTCATGGGCAAACTGCGATCGCAATGTTTTGGGCCCAACAAATTCCACGCCGAACTGAATCCCGACATCGGCCAGGATCTTCGCGGCAGGCTTCAACCGCGCCACATGCAATTCAAAATTTTCCGCATACGCCAGATCATTGTGCCCCGGCATGATGTACGTCGTGCAACGCGTGCAACCTGTGGCTGACACCGCTTTGGCTTGCTTGGCCAAACCCGACATGCCCGCATCGTACACCGCGCCGTCCGATCGAAACTCCACCGGCAAGCCCATGCGACCCCGCTGCAATCCCGCGTCATCCAACATGCCACCAGCCCGCGCCGGATCGCTCATCGCTGCAATCTCATCGCCCGGCAAATCGATACCCGAAAAGCCATGCGCCACGGCCAACTCGATCGTGCGGGCCAAATCAATATCCATACCCAACGCGTCAGGATTCAAATTCGCAAACATCAATCACTCTCCAAAATGCCAGCCTGCCAATGCCACATGGAATCAACAAACCCGCACCATCATTGTCAAAAAAAATATCCCCCCCCCCCACACCCCCACACATTTCCCCCCCCACGTCCCCCCCCACATCCCCCCCCACATTACTCCCACCTGTTTCTGCCACACCATAACAAAAAAATTCACCGCCCCGTTGTCACCACCACCGCGTGCTCCTCGGTCCCCAGAATCAAGCACCCCTCCAGCAACATCGTCGCCTCCGGCAAAACCGCTTCCGGGATCGCCGCAATTTCACGCTCGGCTAACAGCCGTCCGCCTTCACGCTCAAACACATGCACCAAATACCCCCCCCCACTTTCCCCCGCAATTCCACCCCCTCTTTCCACCGCTCGTCCAACCCTGTTCCCGCGCACAGGCCTCCGCACATGTCCTATTTCGTCGCCGCCGGCCTGACCTTTACCTTCGACTTCAACATTACCTTCGACTTCTCTGGCGTCTTCAACTTCGCCTTCGGCTTCCAGGCCTTCCACCAAATCGTCCAGTCGCCTCACCGCACGTTCCATCGCGCCCGCTTCGTCCTCTTCAACAACCACATCAACCGCGACACCACGCTGCAACAAATCCGGACGCACGCGCATCATCCGTTCACGAAATACCGGCAAGCCCACTTCCAACGCATCCGGGTCATTGATAAAACGTTCCATCTGTGCCCCGCGCATGGCCATTGGATTTGTAGGACGCTGTTGGCTTAATCGCACCACCGTCTGATGCCCCACGCTTTGCCAGATCGCATCGAACGTCGGCGAAGCCTGCACATCCACCCACTGCACCCGGCCGTTCCCGTCCACCCGTTGCGTGCGACTTGAATCCAACACAAACCAATCATCATCAACCTGCTGCCAACGCAACGGCATCCCTGTCGCCATCCGTTCCAAACCCAACCCTAATCGCAACAACACCCGCCCCGTGGCCATATCCAGAACCATCGCTCGCCCGTCGCGCTGACTCAACAACGCGGTTTCATAACTCGCCTGTCCCATCCCATCCAGCGCCACCGGCAATCCCAATCGCCACGCCACCGCGCCATCATCCAATTGATACGCAGTCACTTCCTGGCTGGTCGCTCCCACCAATAAATTCGGCCCGCCAATCCCTACCCACACATAGCCGTCGTCGCCGGTAATCGTCGGCAGTCTTGCTTCGCCCGTCATCGGATCCAACGACACCAGCGCCCCTGATTTTGCATCCGTCCCTAACCCGGTCATCCCTGCCACCACCAACGTGTCAGCAGACATCACCGCATGCGTCACATGATCCAACGCCAACAATTGCTGCCACAAAACCCGGCCACTGCGACGATCAATACCCATCGCACCGCCTCGTTCATCAACCACACACACCGACAACGCGCCCACCAACACATGCCGAGCTTGCGGAATATCATCCATCACCTGTTCGACCGCGCCATTGCGAATCCGAACTCGACGATTGTTGATCAAATCCAAAAACGCACGCTGTGCCTCGGGCCGATCTGCTTCTCGAACCGACTCGCCTCCCAGTGCATCCAACATGTCGCGTATCGCGCTTTGATGCCAAACCGTCGTGCCATCGCGTTCGTCCACCGCAAACAAATCATCCAGACCCCGATGATAAAACAACCATTGACCATTCGATGACGATAACAACCGCAACTCCGTCGGCGTCAGATCAACTTCCTTTTCCCATCGCGGGGCAGACACCGTCGTGTCAAACAATCGCAACAACGACCGTGCCGTCCGCGCCTGCGGAAAACGCATCGCCCCCCCCACGTTCCCCCCCACGTCCCCCCCTACGTCCCCCCCCACATTCCCCTCGACATTCCTTCCCACATTCCCACCCACGGCGCCCGCGTTACTACCGGGTTCCTCATACGGCACTGACGTCAAGGTCACAAACAAATTTTTCGCCCCACCACCCATACCACCACCACCCACGCCCCCCATCCCCCCGCTACCATTGCCAGACTGCGTGGGCACCAACGGACGGCCCGGCAACACGCGCGTGCCCAACAACGGCGGCGAAACACGCGGTCGATCATGACGACGACGCAGCGCGGCCAGGCTCGACTGAATCTGCTGTTGCAACATCATGTCCAACGCCAACGGTTCGGCCTGTCGCAATAGATATATCGCCTCGGCGGTGCGCCCTTGACTGGCATAATCCAGTGCCGCCGACGCCAGTGCTTCCGGCGCTGTCGCGGACATTGGA
This sequence comes from Phycisphaerae bacterium, assembly GCA_030426385.1. Taxonomy (GTDB): domain Bacteria; phylum Planctomycetota; class Phycisphaerae; order Phycisphaerales; family Phycisphaeraceae; genus JAUHYI01. Next base: position 2,168 of record JAUHYI010000078.1, on the reverse strand, counting down.
TAGGCCCGTGCCAATTCGATCAGCGCTTCGGCGGACACATTTTCCTGACGCAACAGCACCAACTGATGCTGCGCTTCTTCGGCATACCGGGCATAAATTTCCGGGCCCGCTTCATCGATCAACGCTTTCAAACGCACCGTTGCTTCAATGCGCGCCTGACGCGACACACTGCCACGCTGATGCAACACGCCGGCCAAACCCGGATTCGACAACACGGCCTGGTAATGATCCACCGCTTCGGGACCACGTTCCAATTCTTCTAACAACGACGCGAAATGCAGGTGATAGGCCACTTCGTCATCCGGCGTCTGCGTTACCCGTGCCAAACGATCGAACAGCGCCAATCGCAACACGGACGACAACCCCATCGCCGGCTCGGTGAACACCAGGATTTCATCAAACAGTTTCACATCATCCCCCGGCGCACGATCGATCATCGCCTGGGCTGCGCGTTGTGATGCGGCCATCGCCAGATCGATCCCCTCAATCACCACCTCCATCTCATCGGCCCGCACGGCCAGATGCGCCAACGCCAACGCGGCGGTCGGATCGGTCGGCCTCGATTCAATCTGCATCGTCAGTTGCCGATACGCTCGATCCCATGTGATATAGCTGCGCACCGCGGTCGCCGATGCCACCACCATTTGCCCGTCCATGGCCAACAAATTCCCCGGCTCGTCATACGCCAACGATCGCACAATTTTCCCGTCGGTCAGATCAACCTCCACCACACGCGTGTCCGTCGGAATATACGCACGCCTCGGCGTCACCACCGCTCGGCCACGAATCGCCTGCGTGCCGTCGCCATCTAACGCCGTCGTCCAACGCATCTCCAATGTCTGGCCATCCACCCAACCCAACATCGATCCCACCAACAACACCCCCCCCACATTTTCCCCTGCAATGCCTCCCGCCTCTCGCATGTTTTCCCCCGTCATGCCGCCGGCCTCACGACCCGTCCCCACCACGTAATCACTGGTCGACCACAGCACATCAACACCCTGACCCGATTGGCCCGACTCGCCCAACACTTCACGCACCTGACCCGTCGCTGGATTGAGCACCAAGGCCGTCGCACGCGTCGGCGAACAGGGAATCAACAAACCGGCGGGCAACATAATCGGCGGATCATGCTGGCTCGCCCGCGCGCGCGGATGGCCACGCTCATCCTTGCGCGTATCGTGCGGCAATTGGCTCAACCAATACAACGCACCACTGCCCGCATCCAGACACGCGGCTGCACCCAGATGATCCACCACATACAAACGCCCACGATGTTCCATCAGTTGCGACAACTTCGTCAACATGTATCGCTGCTCAAATGCTGCGCTTGAAATGTGTCGCTTCCAAACCAACGCACCGGTCGCCGCATCCACCGCCACCACAAACGCATCCTGAAACCCCGATATCTGACTCCGACGCACCGGCACGAGAATCAATCCCTCATACGCGATCGGCGAGCCATGGAAAAATGATTTTTTCAACGAGTGATCCAGACTCGACGCGCTGACTTCCCAGACTGGCTCGCCCGTCGTTCGATCCACACAGGCCAACAACGTGTTCGACGCCAATCGTTGCGGCTGCATTGACCACACCGGCATCACCCCCACCACGCCCACCACATGCCGATCGCTCAACGACAGCCCGCGTTGGTCCAACGGAAAATTCCCACGCTGCATCGCTGGATGCACCACGCGCGACATCGTTTTTTTCTCCGGTTGATATCGCCAAATCACCTGGCCCGAATTCTGGTCCAACGCCAAGATCGTCAAGCCATCATTCATATACAAACGTTTATTCAAACCCGTCGGCAACGTCGGATACTGCACCAATCGCTGCAAATTCGCCGACTGATTCAAACGACCGGCCAACTCCGGCTTCGGCTGACCCAACGTTTGCAACGGCAACGTCCACAAGGCCACCCCCAACGGATCGGGCACCTCAACATTGGGCAAATTATTCAACGCGCTCAACGCCCGCAATGGTTCAGGCCTATCCCACCCCCCCCCACTTTCCCCCCCGTATTTCCACCCGTATTTCCACCCGCAATTCCACTCACCATTCCACCCGCACTCCCCGCCACATTTTCACCCTTACTTTCATCCTCATCACCACTCGCACGCAGTGCATCCAGCCGTGCCTGGTCCTGCGCGACCTGTGTCGCATCA
>JAUHYI010000162.1 GCA_030426385.1 Phycisphaerae bacterium | reverse complement strand
TCCCACAACCTACCACCGCAAAACGTATCGGATCACTCACAACATAACTCCTCAATCTTGGTTAACCCACCCCACCCCCACCCCTACCCCTACCCCTACACACACTCCCCGCTGACGCATCCCCCCGCACATCCCTCCAATCTACGACTCTGGACCCACACCACCCAATCCGATCGGCGATACATTCGCCAACACATGCTGGCCATCATGCACATCAAACAAGCCCGGCCAATCGGCCTGATACGACGCATTCGCGGCGGGCGTAAATTGCGGCGAATTCAATTCAACCCCGTTAATTGTTGGCAAATAAGCGGAAAACAACGCGGAATGAATCGCCGATATGCCCGGGTTCGTCAGGTCCTGCATCGATATCACCAATCCGCGTTCATGCGCCCATGCCGCTGCCACCAACGCAAAGCTATGTCCTTTACAGGTCTTGATCGCCAACCCCGACCAACCCTGTTCGGCTGCAATGGGAAGCAGATCCAATGAGGTCAAACCCTCGTCCAGCAACACCGGCTTCAAGCGTGACACCGCTCGCCAATCGTAAGGATGGACCACGATATCGCGTGCCGTCGGCTGCTCCAGATAATCGAGGCATGCAAATGCCGACGAATGATCACGCTGCAAAATCTGCAAATACTCCAACACAAAATCAGCATCCGCGCATGCTTCGTTGGTATCAACCGACACGCGTGGACGACAACCCCATGACTGCGCAACACGCACCATCTCTTCGGTGCGTGCCACATCCTCGCGGACATCACGCCCATGCAGTTTCAATTTGAAACACGCATAGCCACGTGTATCAAACCATGGGCGAACGTCACGTTCCAAATCATCCTGCTTACCCACCACCACCCAGGCAGGCAATCGCTCACGCGGCGCATCATGCAACATCCTGGCGACCGCATCAATCGCTGAGCCGCCTGCGAACCACTGGTCCGCGCTGGTTGTGACTTTGATTTGATCACCATCGCCATCGCCATCGCCATCGCCATACAATCGCATCGCACACACGCCCATCGCCCGTCCCGCAGCGTCATGGATCGCGGCATCAAACGGACTCAAACACATCGCCTGCGCCAATGCAGGAATCGAATAATCATCCGTTGCCTGCGATGCTTGCTCATCCACTGCTTCGTGCAAACGCAAACCCAGTTCCAATGGATGCGCTGATTCACCACTCACAAATTGCAGCAACTCGCGCGCAATAGTTTCACACAAATCACGCAGCACCTTGTCGCGTTGCTCATGACTCAACCCCGGCTCGGGCCACGCCCATAGATCGCTCAAATAAATCGAACCGAATCCTTCCGCTTCGCCGTGATCGGTTTGCACAACCACGCGTGCCTGGGCCTCGGTGAGTTGCGTGATCGCGCCACTGCTCAAAATCAACGGCACCACCAGCTTCTGCGATACAAAGCGAACCGATGCCTCGGTCACCCGGCACGACGACGCGCTGGCTAGCGACACATTGGTAGTTGAATGCGCGTTTACAGATTCGTTTTTTGACTCGATTTCTGATTTGGATTTGGGTGTCACTTGCATTACAATTACGATCCATCAAAACATCATTTATTTATCATATTCAATAATAGCAAACACTTAAACACCATGCCAGCCCCACACGCCAATCTTGAAGAATCCCTGAACACACTCCGACAACAACTCGAGCGTGACGGCGATACCCCGCTCTACCGCCAAATCCAGCAGCACCTGACCCAGAAAATCCAACTCGGCGACTGGCCCAGTGGACAGCCACTGCCCACCATCAAAAAACTCACCGCCCTCCTCGATGTCAGTGAAATGACCATCCGCCGAGCACTCAACGATCTGGCTGACGAGGGACTTATCGAAGCCCGACGCGGCCGCGGCACAGTCGTCGCAGGCAATGCCGACCGCATCACCCTCCCCCCCCGCACCCCCTCCACACATTCCTCCTCATACTCCACACCCCACTCGCCCGATCATTCCTCCGCATCTCTCACTTCCTCCCCGCGCCACCCGCATCATCAATCACGCACTCGCACAACCACGCCCACCGAACGACGCTTGCGCATCGGCGTCGTCTTCGCTTCACTCAACGACGGCTACCCCTTTGTCATGCCCATGCTCAGTCCGCTCGAAACTGGCGACGATCCTGTTCGGCTTCACATCTTTCATCTCAATCCGCACGAAACCGATCCCAATCTTATTCGCCATCAACTTCCTCTTGATGAATTGGATGGCCTGATATTGATGTCGCCGGTCAACATCGCGTTGCTATGGGTTTGCCAGCGTCGCCAATTGCCCTACGTGCTCATGTTCAATGATATCGCCGACGCGACCAGCACCTGCATCACCTGCGACTACCACACCGGCATCCACGATGCTATCGCCCACATCGCTGCCCACGGCTACAAACGTCCAGCCTTGATCACGGCGGGCGACGAACGCTTCAGCACTGGACAAATGCGTCATGCCATCCATCTAGCTGCTCGACATCATCATCTGAAAATCTCACCCGATCGCATTGTCACCGCTGACTACACGCAACAACATGGCTACGACGCGACCCAACAATTGCTCCAGCAATCTCAACCGCCTGATGTCATTTTTTACAGCTCAGACCATCAAGCTTGTGGCGGACTGATCGCTGCCAGCGAATTATCACGCTCCGTCCCCGACGACCTGGCCATCATCGGCGCGGGTGCATTGGTTGGCCCCAAACAATGGCCCCAACGCTTGTCCACCATCGATTTGTCGCTCACTCAAATGGGACAACTCGCGATCAATGCCATCCAACAACAAATCAACCCAACAAGCAAAAACGCACGACGAAAACCACATCCCAATCGCTTCACCGTCAAATCTCAATTCGTCCAAGGCCAGACCACACCCAGGTAAAAACACTTGAAATCAAGTGAATTTCACACACTTATACGCCGACGTATTGGGCCGTTGGTAATGGAATATTTTCGCCGTCCGCGCCTGGAACGCTTGGCTCGCTTGGCACCCACGGCGGTGTAATCGCCTGAAACGTCCGATGCAATGCTGATTCTCGCGCCGCCAAACACATCACCGCACTGAACAATCCATCGCGTAAATCAGCATAACCACTGGCTCTTTCACCGCGCATGAGTTGGACGAAACCGCGAACTAATTCGTCATCGCCACCTTCGTGTCCGCCGGTCGGCTTGACAGAAATGCGATCGATGCGCGACGTGTGGTGATCATGAATGGTGATTGAATTACTTGGCCAATCGAATTCCAATGTGGCTTTGTAACCAGTAAGAATAGCGCCGCGACGATGGGCACCGCGACGCGTGATAAAATTTTGCGAGTAGCTGGCATGCAAGCCATCGTTGTAGATCAGAATCGCGGACCCCGCATCTTGGTTACGAATGTCTTTACTAAAGGCACACCAATGATCATCCATAGGCATCCCGCCGCCATCCTCGCGAGCTTTGAGATTTTGTGGACTTTCCATACAGGCTGCCGTGCGATCGCATTGCGAACATTTCAAATCGAATGGCATGTCACCGCTATAAATTCGACGGGCACTGACCGCGGTAATGGCATGTGGCGTTTGATTGAGAAGCAGGTTGATGTAATCAAAATCATGCGTCGACTTTTGCAACCATAATCCGCCTACCTCGTCATAGTTGCGATACCACTGCCCGAAATAAACCCCGCCGTAGCCCACGTTGTTGATCGCTTGCACCTGATTGATCGTACCAAGCCGTCCCGATTGCACGATGTTATGCACCGCTTGAAACAACGGCGTTACCCGCAACGGAAACGACACGACAACCTGATCCTCTTGACCGCAATATGCGTTGTATAACGCATGGACTTGCTCATCGGTGATGGCCACCGGCTTTTCCAGAAACAACGGCAAGCCCGTACCGGCAAACTTGATCGCCATCGGTGTGTGCAGATGACATCGCGTGCCAATGAGCAAGCCATCGTACGCATTGGCCCGCTCGAGCAATTGATCTTCATGATCAAAAAACTCTATCGCGCGATGATCGATCTTGACTTCGTCAAGTACCGAACGCACGTAGGTTGGATCAGGATCAGACACCCCTGCGATCTTCAAATCAGGCTCACGCTCAACAATGGCCTTAATCATATGCGAGGCACGGCGACCCAAACCAATCACTGCTAAACGTAGCATCAATAGCTCCTGCTCTGAATAAAAAACCCGGCCACACGGAACGCGCGGGCTCCAACGATGCGTGCCAGATCCAAACCATTTGCGCCCACGATTTCAAAACGCCGGGTAACAGCCATTACCCCTCATCGCAGCAAAGCCGGAATGCAGCAATGCAGTAACACAGTAATGCAGTAATGCAGTACCTCACGCATCGCGAATCATCTTGCCAATCATTTATGTGACACAAGGTCACCGCTGGTCCATCGCGTCACAACTACACATACACTTCCATCGCAAAAGCGTGCGA
>JAUHYI010000077.1 GCA_030426385.1 Phycisphaerae bacterium | reverse complement strand
CTTATCTCCCACACTTACCCCCCACACTTACCCCCCACACTTACCCCCGCATGCCTTACTCAATTGGCCAAATAATCCCACCGGGCATCTCATATATTTTCACCCGGCACCTTGCCGAATACTTTCTGACGACTTGCCCAATAGCGGGCCTGATCCGCAATCCAATACCCCCATTCGCGGCCGAGCACGCTTAAACCTAAATTATAGCATCATCAAACTAAAATAATCACGCCAACGGCAAACACACAGCAAACACACAGTAAACACCATGAATAACAACCCCGCCAACCCGACCACGCCAACCCCCGCCTATCCCCCAATCCCCCCATTTACCCAACCCGATCAGGCTGACCCCCACGCTCGCTACACCACGCCACTTTCGGGGCGATACGCATCCTCGGCCATGCAGGCGATCTGGTCCGACCACCGGAAATTTTCCACATGGCGACGACTCTGGCTGGCGCTCGCGGAATCCGAAAAACAGCTCGGCCTGCCCGTCAACGACAAACAGGTCGCTCAGCTCCGCGAACATCTCGACGACATCGATTACGCCGCCGCCGCTGGGTATGAAAAAAAATTACGCCACGATGTCATGGCCCACGTCCATGCGCTCGGCGATGTCGCGCCCGACGCCCGCCCCATCATCCACCTCGGTGCCACCTCCCAGTTCGTCAATTGCAACACTGAACTGATCCAGCTCCGCGACGCGCTCGACCTGATCGCAGGCAAACTCGCCACCACCATTGATCGCCTCGCCACGTTTGCCGCCCAGCACCGCGACCTGCCCACACTCGGATTCACCCATTACCAACCCGCACAACCCACCACCGTCGGCAAGCGCGCCACCCTCTGGGCCTACGACCTCGCGCTCGCACTCGACGACATCGAACACCGTCGCAATGCCATCCGCTTCCGCGGCGTCAAGGGCACCACCGGCACACAGGCGTCCTTCCTCGCACTGTTCCAGGATCAACCCGATCCCCATCATTGCGTCGATCAACTCGACAACCTCGTCACCTCGGCCATGGGCTTCGATCCCGATCACACCTACACGGTCACCGGCCAAACCTATCCGCGCATCGTCGATGCCCAGGTCCTCGGCTCGCTCGCATCCACTGCCGCATCCATCAGCAAAATCGCCAGCGATATTCGACTCCTCGCCAATCGCAAGGAAATCGAAGAACCCTTCGAAAAGAATCAGATCGGCTCGTCCGCGATGGCTTACAAGCGCAACCCCATGCGCTGCGAACGCGCCACCGCGCTGGCACGCTTCGTTATGGCACAGGCTTCCAACGCCACCATGACCGCCGCCACACAATGGCTCGAACGCACACTCGACGACTCGGCCAACCGCCGCATGTCCTTGCCCGAATCATTCCTCGCTCTCGATGGCTGCCTCGATCTGATGACCAACATCGCCACCGGCATGGTCGTCTACCCCGCCACCATCGCACGCAACCTTGCCGCGGAACTGCCCTTCATGGCCACGGAAAACATCATGATGGCCGCCGTCCGCCAAGGCGCTGACCGTCAGGAAATTCACGAAATCATCCGCGTGCATTCACAAGCCGCTGCCGCCAACGTCAAATCAAATGCGGCAGACAACGACTTGCTCGATCGCTTGAAATCCGAACCGGCGTTCAAAAACATCGACCTCACTGCCGTGCTCGATCCCTATCAATACACCGGCCGCGCCCCGCAACAGGTCGACGCCTTCATCGAAAAAAACGTCACCCCGATTCGCCACAAATACGCCGACCAACTGGGCAACAACCCCACGCTGAATGTGTAATACCAATCCTGTTTCGATGCGGTGACATATTTGTTAGCCGCCGCCTTTATGGCGGCGCGTCGGCGAACGGTTCAATGAACTCACGCGCCGCCCTCACGCGCCGCCCAAGGGCGGCGGCTAACGATGAATCATGCATGTGTTGGGTGAGATTGGTGGGATTGGTATACGCGCGATTGGTATTAAAATCCCATTGCGTGCCCGATCCTTACTGCCGTTCGATCTGCACGGGCTCCTGCGCCTGTTGATACTTCTTCTGCAGCGCCGACAGAATCGCCTCGCGTTGTTCTTCCAAGCCTTCGGGCGTGGGAAATACACGCGACGGATTCATCATGGCTAACAACGCTTGCTCGTACAACACTGGGGCCAATCGATCGTACACCGAACGACGCAATGCATCCGGCGTGCTGTACCAGATCCGCGCACGCAAGGGCAACGGCACGCTGGTGCTGCGCATGTAGGTGATGTAATTGTTCTCTACCACTTTCTCGAACGGCAACAGCGACATGCGATCCTGTTCCGTCACCGCTTTGTCCACCGCACGTTTTTGAAATTTCTTGTGAATCCGACGGGCCAACGTTTCGCGACGCTCGTACACTTCGTAACGCTGGTTGGCCAACCCTTCTCGAAATCCGCGCTGCAACATCATCGAAATAAACGACTGCGTATTCGACATCATGTCCAGGTTCTGTTCGATGTACAACAGAATAAAATCGTCCAACGATTGCAAGAAACGTCCGCTTTCCACGTTATGCGGCAAATTCCCATACAGGTCGCGCACCTTCGTGTAATACTTGTTCGCTTCTTCCAGATCACCGTACAGGTAATAGTCGTACACCGCTTTTTGTAGAAAGTTTTCGTGGCCGGATTGAAACGTGAAGGTTGTATCCGAACGATACGTCTGCTCCTCGATGCGTTTGTATGCCGCTTCCACCGCCTTGTCATAAGCGGGCACAAAACGCGGATCGGGAATGATGTCAATGTGCTGGCTCACCGGATCAAACGTCAGTCGTCCCGAATGTTCCAACAACTGCAAGGCATGAATCACCTGACGGTCTGAATTGATCGTGTCTACGCCTTCGATTTTCAGCAAGGTGCCGATGCGTTGCACACCCAAGGACGACCAGTACAAACAGTGCGCCGCGGGATGACGCCAATCCACCGGCCCGAACATTTCCATCAGGCCCAGCATGTGCACCGCATCCATGTGGTAGCGTTCGGTCAACGTTTTGCGACGCAGGTAGGCCAACATCGCTTCGCGAGCAGGGGCGATTGTTTCGTCTTCCAGAAACGGCAATAGCTTTTCATCAAACGAACCCACTTGCAGTTTTTGCAAATCAATGCCGATGATGCGCACATCAATCGATTGCAAAAACATCGCATGCAAACCGGCCTGCATCAAAAATGTTTCATCCAGTTCGTAGCCCAAGTCACGCAGCCGAGCGATCACCGGCTCGATGTCAGGCGATTGGGCCAGCAATGCGTCGAGCGTTTCGGGTGCCTCGGCAATCGGGCGGAATCGTGAGATCACCTCTTCGGTCGTCCCGCCGAAATCGCCTTGCCCCAGAACCTGTTGCCATTCCAATGCCATCTGCCGTTTGTAATACCAGTGCATGTCGTCGGTGAACTGGCCGATCTTGTGAAAAAAGATCCAGCCTAATTCACGATACAAACGCACCGCGTTCGGGTTGTACGGAATCCCCTGATCGCGTAAAAGGTTCACGCCTTTGCTCACCCAATCCCAACGCTCTTCAGGCGTATCGGTCATCACCGAAATGTTGTACGCCATGTTCCATGCCTGGAATGCCCACACTTGCGGGAAGCGCGGCTGCAACGTCGTGATGAACTGGCTCAGTTGATTGGCTTCAAACAACTCGCCTTCTTCCTGCAACTTGTTCGCGCGATGCCACAGGTAGTCAATCAGCAAACCCCGAAATGATCCCAACGCCATCGTCCCCAGCGCCACCTCAGGCGGTACCGTTTCACCCACTTTATCGCCCAGCGTCAATTGCAATGATGCACGCTGCTTGTTGATCGGCCACACCAACGAACCGGCGATACTCAGACATATCACACCCACCAACGCCACACTGATTTGAATCCATCGTTGACGTCTCATTACACAATCACCCTTGCCAGTTCCCGCTTACGGAATATCACATAACCAAGCACGCCCACGATCCCACTCCAGACCACGCCGATTTTTAACATCGCGCCCAACACCATTGAGGTGGGCACCACACGACCATCGGAAACCAACGGCGTGGGGTTATAACTGCTAAACGCAGGCGTGATCCACACAAACGTCTGTCCCAACATACGGATGGGGATTTTGATCGCTGACCATATTTCACCTTCAGCCAACCGGGCAAAAAATGTTTTGGGGAACCATAAAATTCGATCCCACATCGGCATCGCACTCGCACCGAGGCCCACGAAATTTTCCAATGACTCGGTAATGTATCCGCTGGCTACGGCGGTGAAATAAACCATTAACGTCAACACGCACGCCACCGGGAATCCTAAAAACGTGCCTGCGGCCAACCCCAGCGTTGCCAGGAACATCAACCGCACCCATGTGATCAACAACGTCCGCGTCAGGTTCGGACCAAACGAGCCCACGCGGTATAACAATTCCAAACCTGAGCCCGGCGTGAAACTCACACTCGAATCCCACGTCGCGTCGGGCACATCCAGATTCACATTCTGAATGCGCACTTCCAACACGCCATCCGCACTGATAATGCTCGGCGACAAATCGAACACGTGATACGTGTCATCCACGATCTGACCCGGATTGTAATGACGCCCCTCATACGTCGGCCACGGTCGGCCGTTAAACCAGAATGCCAGCTTCACCAATTCCCCCGGCGGCGTTCGCACCGATTGCGGTTTGAATCGCAGTTGCAACGGAGCATCAATACTCTTGGCTGGCAACAAATCCGTAAACACAAAAGTCTGCGTATCACGCGTGCCCAACGTATGCCATTGCTGGACAATTTTCCCACGCACCGCGTTGAATTCTGCCACTGATAAATCACCGCCGTACTGGTCCGGATCCTGCTGTTGCAGTTTGGCAATGCGATCTTCAACCTGCTGATTCAGATTCATACTCTCGGGCGGCAACGGGGGCACCGCGCGACGCGCCACCAGAATCCCATAGTCTGCCACGAAACGATCCTGGGCATCACGCGCCGGTTGCATTTGCATGTATCTCGCAAACGTGTAAATCCCCGCACCCGCCACCGTCAACAACAACAGATTCAACAATGCGATCCCCAACCACTTGCCGAATAAATACTGCGCCCGTCCGACCGGCTTGGCCAACGTCATGAACACATGCTTCTGCGACAGATCATTCGTAATCGTACCGCACGCTAAAAACACCGTCATCGCGGACAGCATCAAAGACGTGATCCCCAGCGACCACACCAGAAAAAATTCCATCCGGTAGTTCAACCGTTCGCCCGCATCCAACAGAAACGGCAACATCGGCGTCACCAACAACACACCCATGATAAAAACCAAAGCGATTTTCATCCGAATCGCTTCATCGATCAGCGTCCGCGCCACCCCAAAAACCGCGATCCCCGGCAACAGCAACAGGCGAATCACAAACAACCCAACGCCAAAGGTTGCGGCCATCAACCACACGCCCCCCACACCCGTCATCAAGCCATAATGCCCGGTGATCCATGCGATCGATCCAGGAATCAATGCCAGCTCCAGGCTGAGCATCACCATGCCAAACCGGCGCACCCATGGCAATTCGTAAAACGTCATCACCCCACGCGTCAGCCAGATCAACACAAACAATCCCAACACCCCACGCCATAGCAACGCCCACCCCGCCATCTCCTGTTTGAACAACAGATAGCTCACGCCCATCGATAACGCTGTGGCGACCACATAAATCACCAGCCATAACGACCAGCGCCCGCGAGTTGGATTCGTTGTCGTATTCAGAAAATTAACCCGTTCGTTTCCAGTAACTTTGCGATTCATACAAGCCAACCAACCTACGCATCATGTGCACCATGTGCATCAGACTGGCCAGCACACATCATTCTTCGTTATTCGCCTGATCGCTTGTCCGGATTGATCAGCGAGTCAATCACATTCCGATCAGGCGTCTCCACGTCATCGGCTTGCGGCTTGGTCTCTGCACTTGCACTTGCATCATGACCAACCGCATCATTCTTACCCCCACCCCCACTCTCACCCCCGCTCTCACCCGCACGCTTGTCCGCATGCTTATCCAACGTCTCCTCCGACGAACGCAACAACCCCTCAATCACCCCCCCCACATCTCCCACATTACCCTGCGTTTTTCCGTCTGCGTCACCAGGCTGTGTACCGTCACCACCGCTTTGCAAAAATGCTGCAATTGCACGACCTGATCGGGCACCACCTGTGGCGACGCCTTCGGTCTGGGCTTGTTGCACGATATCCAAAAACAGTTTTTCCAGTTTTTGCCGTGGGCGATCGATCTTGTCGATGTGCGTGCCATGTGCCACCAACACGGCCTCGATCGCATCCACCGCTTCCTGCGTCAGGTCATGCGTTTGAATCAGCGACGCGCCACCTTCGGTTAACAATTCGTCCACCGTCCCATGACGTCGCACCTTGCCACCGAACATAATCGACACCCGGTCACACACGTCCTCAACATCAGCCAACAAATGCGAGCTCAGCAAAATCGTCTTGCCTCGCTCTTTCAAACTGACAATCAAATCCTTGATCTGTCGCGTGCCCAATGGATCCAACCCCGACGTCGGCTCATCGAGAATCAACAACTGCGGATCATTAATCAACGCCTGGGCAATCCCGATACGACGCTGCATCCCCTTCGAATACTCACCCACAGGCCGACGCTGTACCGCATCCAGCCCGACCATGTGCAACAGCTCATCGATTCGCCGTTTTCGCGTCACACGATTTTGATGAAACAAGCGCCCGTAATAATCCAACGTTTCCCGCGCTGTCAGAAAACGATACAAATGCGATTCTTCAGGCAGATAGCCAATTTGTTCTTTCGTCTTCACATCATCAGGACGTTTGCCAAACACCGAGATACGCCCCGCGCTCGGATGCAGCAAACCCAGCACCATCTTGATCGTCGTGCTCTTGCCCGAACCGTTCGGCCCCAGCAATCCAAACACCTCGCCACGACGCACATCCAAATCCAGGCCGTCCACCGCACGCACTCGATTGCGCAGCCAGAAATCACGAAAGACTTTCGTCAGACCCGTGCATTGCAACACCACCTCTCGGCCCGATGCCTTTTGCACGCCCAATTGATCTTCCATTTCCATAGTTGCTTGCGTCATATCATTCACTCCAGACCCCCACCCCCCCACTTTCCCCCTCACCACCTTGCCACTTTGCCACCAACATCATCAACCTACCACCACGCTCTTATCAGCGTTCGGCTTGATTGGCTTCGCGTCGACGTTCGGCTCCTTCACGCAGTTGCCGTTCAATGCGTTGTTTGGCGACGCGCGGATCGCGATTCGTTTCCAGATACAACTCCGCATTCGGCGTATAAAACGCTTCCACTTCTTCGCCTGACAAGATGGCTTCGCGTGCATTCTGCCAGATCCGGTTCATCACGATACGCGGATTTTCCTGATACTGCGGCAACAGGCTTGTGAAATATTCCGCATCGGCCCGCACCTGTTCCACCACCCGCGTGCGATAGCCCACCGCGTCGTTGATCGTCTGGGCCACCTTCCCGCCGATCGCCACCGCACCATCCACGCGTGGAATCGACAGCGACACAAAAATCTCATCCAGCTTCTGATCGATCATTGCTAATTTTTCGCGATCGCCCGCATCAAAGGCCAGTTCATAATCGTGAATCATCGCGGCCAACAGGTCCGCCGCTTCGCCCGCGGCTTCACCCAGAATCCGCGTTCGTTCACCGCGAGCCTGGTCGATCACCTGAGCCTTTTCGCTTTCCGCACGCACCACCGCCTGAAACGCATCACGCACGCTCACCGGAAACACCGTCAGCGTTTGATTGATATTCGTAATCACCAAACCCGACTCGATCGCATCCAGTGTTTCCTGCGCATGCTTCACAGCCACCGCGATTTCCGCTTCGTTTAATCCTTTGTTCAGGCGATCCGCCGTCACCTGGGCTACCGCAAACACAATCCCCTGCTGCGCCGCATCGCTCACCAGTCGCTGGGCCTGCTCGCTCTCGGCGACATTGCGCAAATACGCAGGCACCTGTTTCGCATCCACGCGATAGTTCACCGCCCAACGCGCGTGACCGATACTCGCATCCCCGGTCAGCAACGAGCCATCACGTTCCGGATTCAACGGCCCGGCACGTCCGGCCATTTCATCCAACGTTTGCCCCGCCATCCGCGGATCAACTTCAAACCAAAAATCTTTCGTCAGCTCCACCGTCTGCGGCACGATCTTGATCCGCTTCACATCATTGATCGGATACGGCCACGACCAATACGGGCCACCCGGCATCAACACGGCTTCCGATGATGTCGCATCGCCCATGATCTTGCCGAACGCCAACCGCACCGCCACTTCGTTTTCTTTGACCGTGAAGACGCCGCTGAAAACGTACAGCACCATCAACACCACCATCACCCACTTCAACAAACCGAAACTAACCCGCAGCGCATCAGCCAATGACTGTTGTGCCGGGTCCAACACATCCGCATCGTGACTGTGATCATGATCGCAGTCGCCATGCCCATGGTCGTGATGATGTTCGTAAGGATTCCAGGGATTCGCCATCGCTCATTAATCCATATAAAAAAACAAAACCGTCCCCCCTAAAAAACCATCCCCCCCCACATCCCCCCTCACATCCCCCTCACACATCCCCCTCACACCACCCCAGCATTCCCTGCCATTCCCTACCACCTCTACCACACGTCCATTCCCCTTTAACCCTTCGATGTGAAACACTGCCGTGCGTCCCTGCCTCGCACGCTTTTTCTGACTTTCTTCTCGGTGCCTCTGCGCCTCTTGGCCTCTTGGCCTCCTGTGTCTCCTGTGGTTTTTCAATCTCTTTTCACACAGGCACACACACCTCACCTCATCTCACACCAGGGTTTTCGCTCACTCCGTCCCGGGATCTTCCAGGAACATGCCCAACCCCGGCAAACCTTCAGGCCCAAAAATAAATGTCGTATTGTTCTTCAAACTTTCTTCCAACGACGCGACCGTCTTCAGGAAAATCGCAAACTCCGGATCGGCTTGAAACGCTTCGTAATATTTCGCCGCTTCCACCAAACCCTGCGAACGAATGTTCTGGGCCCGGCGTTCTGCAAATGCCAGAATGCGCTGCTCGGTCGCACGGGCTTTACTCACGATCGCGTCGGCTTTGGCTTTACCACTCGATCGCGCATCCTCGGCCAATCGTTGCCGTGATGCACGCATGCGATCAAACACATTTTGCGTCACACTCTCGGGCAACATGATCCGTCGCACACCCACCCGATCGATCACAATCCCATACCCCTGCACATCTGCTCGTGCCTGCAACTGGGCCTGGATTTTTTGTTCCACGTCATGCAACTTCAACTTCGCTGGATCGATATTCACCAGCTCATCAAAATTGTATTGACTGATGATCCCACCCAAGCCACGCAACATCGGCGACAACTGCTTCGGGGCATCTTCGATCTTCTTCACCGCGGTGAAAAACTTCAACGGATCCACAATCTTCCAAACGACAAACGTACGCACCACCACTGCAAAACCATCGGCTGTCTGCCGTTCTTCCAACTGATCTTCGAGCAACTGCAAACGCGTTGAATACGTCTCCACACTCTGGATCGGCCACGGGGCTTTCAGGTATGGGCCTGGCTCTACCTTCACGCTGTTCTCGTCCGCATTGCCGAACGTCGTTACCACCGCACGCTCGTCGTAACGCACCGTGAACACGAACATGTATGTCACCAGTACCACCACCACAATCACCGCAACTAACAAGGTCAAATATTTTCGCATAGCAAACTCTTCTTAAAAATTACCCCGCATCTACCTCTGTGCTTTTCACCGCACAACGTATTACCTATTTCTTGCTTCTTACTTCTTACTTTTTACTTTTTACTTTTTACTAAATTCATTCCGAACTCAGAAAATCCAGCCCCGACTGGCTATCCTTCAAATCGAACCGCAACACCGAATCATTCACGCGATCGGTCAGCAACACGGTCTTGCGCGCTCCGCCGACCGCGTCCGCCAGGGTCGCCAAATACATGGTCGTGCGGTAATATTTCGGCGATCGGCGATACGAGGCCAACTCTGCGCTGAACCGTTCAGCATTCCCACGTTCGGCCAATGCCTGTTGCCATTGAAACGCCCGGGCATCAAACACAATCGTCGCGGCCTTACCATTGGCCTGTGCCAACAACTGTTCGATCTCTAATTCTTTCAACAACACATTCTGTTGCGATTTGGGATCGTCTCCCACTGACGCTCGCAAGGCTTCGACTTCAAGAATCGCCTGTTCCAAAGCCAGCGCCGATTCTTCTGAACCGGCCACCGCACCCAAAATCGTAATCGCCTTCGTCTGCGCTTCTTCGATCTTGCCTTCTTTTTCCTGCAAAGCGCCGATCTGTTCATGGAATGCCGCGGCCACATCATTCGCCGACGGCGGATGAATACTCGTGATTCCTGCGAACACCACTTCCAATCCCAACGATTCAGCGAACGGGTTGATCGCCTCACGCAAAGCAACTTCCGCATCATTGCGACCTGTCGCCACCAACGTATCAATATCATGCGTCGCCACGTAGGCATTCAACACACGGTCCGCCTGCGCGGCCAACACATTTTCCGGATCGTCCGCCTGTTCGATGTACTTCGCCAGGTCCGCAATCCGATATTGCACCACCACCTCTAACGAGACCAGCGACACCCCCGCACGCTCATCGCCTGTATCGGTCACGCCCAACCGTGACGGCAACGTGATCATGTATTGTTCCAACCCTTCGGTGTGCGCGTTGGTCCATAGAATCGCCACGTCCAGGTCTTCGACTGTGCGCGTCGGGCCCACCGATATCCGATGAATCTTGCCCACTTCGTAACGCACGGCTTCCCCGATCGGCCACGGCCATTTCACATGCGGGCCCGGCCCTTTGATCGCGGTCTTCGCACCGAATCGCGTGATCACCACTTGTTCGGCAGGACCCACAATCACCAGCGAACTCATTCCCAACAGAACAACCATGCCAAACACAATCAACGGCGTGATCGCCTTGCCCAGCAATTGGTAGAACCAGCTTTTCGACAGTTCAAAACCAAATTGATAATTCAGCGTCTCCCCAACAATTTTGCCAATCGATTCCGGGGCCGTCAGAATTCCCAGCACACGACTATCAAACGCAGGCCGAGGCACTTCGCCGGGCTTACGCGGACGGTACACCCCCAGCAATAACGTCAACCACATTTCAGCGCTGATCAAAATCATGATGATCGGAATCACCAACGTCAACGCCGTCATGAAAAACGCACCGCCGCCCGCCACCAACACCACAGCCCCGATCACGACCAACACCGCCACCACACAGTTACCCATCAGGTAACTCGCCCCGCCGCGCAGCAATTGCCATTGCTTGACATTGGTCATCCCCGCCACATAGCGTGCGATCAAAAACGCTACGAACGCCACCGCGGCCATCAAAAACACCAACACCAATGGATCGGCCCCACCGCGAATAATCGGCGCTTCAGCCAGGTGTTCGATCGTCCCCTGCCCGCGTTTCATCACATACCACAACCCCACCACCAACAGATACGTCGCACTGATCGCCGACGTGGCAGGCAGGCCGTACTTGTATAAACGTTCCAGCCGACGCTTGGCCAGTTCCAGATCGTCGGCATGTTCATTAAATATCGCAGCCGCCCCGGCATCGGTTCGCGTCAGTTGTTCGGCTTCGAGCGTTTCGACCCGTTCCTGCACATGCTGTTGATACAGCAGCGCCAACACAATCCAGATGGCTAACCCACCAAAATAATGCCACGTCGCCGCGCCCACCGCTGCGCTTTCTGACCACAGCATGATCAGCGCTACCGACACTGCCAGCAACACCTGCACACCCAGCCCTACCAGCGCCGCGTGAAACCCGCGTCGGTACGTCAGTTGATCTTGTTGAACTTCGTGTGATTCGGCCATTTTTTGTTCAGTTTTTCAATTCGAATTTTCGGTTTAAATGATTCACAGACACCGGCCACCGGCCATCAGCGCCACACTTCCAGTATTTTTCCTAAACAAACAAACCTACCACCGGCGAACAGCGTATCATGATCTGGGATAATTTTACGCCAACGCAAGCTTATTCGTTTTTCGTTCGCAACTTTTCATAACGTCGTCTCGCATACCGATACTTCACCGACTAATATTTCTTTCACTGTTTGTTTGATTCACACCCCAACCCACACGCGACCTTTCCATTTCACGATTGGCCCTTCGATCATGCGAACCCTCAATCAACTTTACGTCATCACCCACAACACGCTTGTTGAATCCATTCGTCAGCCCATCTTCATGGTCTTGATTCTCATCGGCAGCCTTGCCATGGTGTTCAATCCCATGCTCGCGGCCTACACCATGGACGACGACAACAAACTCCTGATCGACATGGGACTGTCCACGTTGCTTTTGGTCGGCCTGATGCTTGCGGCGTTCACAGCCACCGGCGTGCTCAACCGCGAAATCGAAAACCACACCGTACTCACCGTCGTCAGCAAACCCGTGGCTCGACCGCTTTTCATTCTCGGAAAATTCATCGGCGTCGCCACCGCGTTGTTCATCGCCTATTGGTCGCTCACGGCGGTGTTCCTGCTCACCATTCGACAACAGGTCATGCAAACCGCACGCGATCATATCGATGGACCCGTGGCCACTTTCGGACTCGGTGCTGTTTTTCTCGCGGTCATACTCGCCGCTGCGGCTAACTACTACTACCGCAAGCCGTTCGTCTCGACCCTCGTCATGCTCTGGGGCGTCGGGCTGACCCTTGCCTGGGCCATGACACTCGTCATCGGCAAGGATTGGAAAATCCAACCCATCGCCACCGACATTGACACCCAACGCTTGATCGGAATCGTCATGGTTTTCTGGGCGGTGCTCATGCTTACCGCCTTGGCGATTGCTGTTTCCACACGCGTCAAACAGGTCATGACCCTGGTCATTTGCGTCGGCTTCTTCCTCATCGGCACCGTCAGCGATTACGTCTTCGGACGAGCGGTCGTCCATGAACAATACGCCTTCACCAAATGGCTTTACATGGTCATTCCCAATTTCCAATTCATGTGGCCGGCCGATGCACTCACCCAGGGACACGACATCACCCCGGCCTTCTTCGGGCTCGTCTCCGGGTATGCGGCAGCTTACATTGCCGCCCTGCTCGCACTCGGCGTCGTCCTGTTTCAGACACGCGAAGTGGGCTGAGCCGGCATCTAAACCTGCTTGGGAACCGGCGTGCATGGACACATCCGTGCCCATGCCCATGCCCATGCTCAAGTGCCTATCTATAGGCCAATCGCCGGGCATATCCATGTGCATACCTACATGCACACCTATGTGCGCACCTACGTGCATCCCCGCATGCTTGCGGGCAAACTTCAAATAGTTCGTGTAGCTCGCGTCGTACATCTTCACGCTGGTGCCACCTCTCCAACATCACCAGCCGCCGCATCCGCTTGTTTGGCTTGAGCCGTACCACGCGCCGCGCCACGTTCTGCCTTAATCAGTTCCGCATGCTCTGCGTGTTCGATGTCTTCGCCGGTCCGCACCAGTCGTGCCGAATTAAAAATCACAATCAAACCGCTGACCACGTGCAACACCGCTGCCGTGATCGCGGTCACATAATTCGCTGCCGCCAACGCCATAAACACGATGATAAAACCACCGCCGATCAGCAGGTTCTGTTTGATGACCGCGCTGGTCCGCCGTGATAGTTGAATCAAAAACGGCACGCGATTCAGGTTGTTGTTCATCAGGGCAATCGAAGCGGAATTCACCGCCACATCCGACCCGGCGGCGCCCATGGCAATCGAGATATCGCCCGCCGCCAGCGCTGGGGCATCGTTCACGCCGTCGCCGATGACCGCCACCCGATGCCCGCGTGCTTTGAGCGCATCCACCATATCCAGTTTTTCGCTGGGCAAAACTTCAGCCTTGTATTCGGTGTGCAATTGCCCCGCCACACGCTTGGCCACCGATTCCCGATCGCCCGTCACCATGATCGTTCGCTTGATCCCCAGCTCGCGTAATTCATCCACCGCACCGGCCGCCCCAACGCGGGCATTGTCTGCCAAACCGATCCAACCCAACAGGTGATCCTCACGCACCACAAACAGTACCGACACCCCTTCGGTATCCGCCTCCGCCAAGGCCTGACCCAATGCCGCCCGCGTTTGCTCGCCCACTGATTGTTCCAGCCACGACGCTCGCCCCACCTGAATCGTCTGGCCATCCACCACACCCCGCACACCCTGACCAGGCTGCTCATGGAAATCCGTCACCGTCGGCAACATCAATTGCGCTTTACGCGCCACCGACACCACCGCTTTGGCCACCGGGTGCCGACTGTTCTGCTCCACACTCGCCGCGACTTTTAACAGGTCCGTCCCATCGACCCCTTCGCCCGGCGTTAACCGCGTCACTTCCAATTGCCCGGTCGTTAACGTACCGGTCTTATCAAAAATAATCGCGGTGATACTCCGCGCCGCTTCCAGATCTACCACACTTTTAACCAGGACGCCCAAACGTGACGCGGCGGATAATGCCGCCACCATCGCCGTCGGCGTCGCCAGAATAATCGGACACGGACACGCCACCACCAACATCGCAATCGCCGCGCTGATCGCCGCTTCAGGATCCGTGCCACTGCGGAAAAACCACACGATAAACACCAGCATCAAAACCGTCGGCGTATACCAACCCGCATACTGATCGATCATTCGCATGATCGGAATACGCGTCGATTCAGCCTGCAAAATCAAATCTTTCACCCGCCCCAACGTCGTATCGCCACCGGCCTTGGTCACTTCAACATCCATCACGCCCGTCAGGTTGATCGTCCCGCCGAACACTTCATCGTTATCCGTTTTTTCCGCAGGCAAGGACTCGCCGGTGATGTTCGCCTGGTTGACCGTACTCGTGCCACGCACCACGCGACCGTCTGCCGGAATGTTATCCCCAGGCCGAACCCGCACGACATCGCCCGGCTGCAAATCGCGGGCGTCGGCTTCCACTTCTTGATTCCCACCCACGCCGTCGGTCAATTTCGATGCACGCGTCGGCGTGATCCGCACCAACGATTCGATGCTCGCTTTGGCACCCATCGCGGTCCGGTTTTCGATCAGCACACTAATGATCATGAAAAACGCAATCGATGCCGCTTCAAAATATTTCCCCGCAGCAAACGCGGCCAACACCGCCAGCGCCACCAGCTCATTCATGTGCATGTGGCCTTCAATCAAATCCTTGACCCCCACCCACACCAACGGCGCCCCCAACAAAATTGCCGCCACAAATGACAACGCCGTCGGATTAAAATCCGTATCAAATATAAACTGCGCCACAAACGAACAGATCAACAACACCCCGCCCACCAGCGTGGCCATAATCTGAAAACCTACCCCGCTTAGCCCGGCTCCCCCACCGTCTGCGGGACCATCCAACCCCAAACCACGACTCACATCACCATGCACCGGGGCAATCGCCTCGCCGGCATGGGATTCATTCGGATTCAACGCCACCGCTTGTTGTGCCTGTGTCATAGAGAATTTGCCTGCCAATGGGATCAATACAAAACAATCTTCCCCACCCCCCCCCCACAATACCCCCGCCAAATACCCCCGCACACCCCCCACACCCCCCACACCCCCGCCGCCACAAAAACGAATCGACCCCAGACAAATTCTTCTCCCCTAGCCCCCCTTACTTCCCCCTACTCCACTTTTCCCCGACTCCCTGTGATCATATCTCTATCGCACATTCTCGCCGAACATGCTATCCCAACCCACTAGAGCCAACCAAACGGAACCAACCCATAGAATAGACCGGTCAACAACTCCGCACCCGTCCCTCCGAATCATACGAACCCCACGCCTCGCGGTTCGCCTAAATCCATCATTCGTTACTGTAGCCCCACCTACTCCCACCCGCAAACCCAGCTCCGAACCAATAACCCTCGGCCCAACAAACATTTACCCTCGTCCAACCCCACTTGGCCTAAATTACAAATCCCAAATCACAATTCCGAATTTTCCCCACAATTTCCCTCACAATGATCGACCCACGCCAACAATTACAAACCCACTTCGGCTACGACGATTTCCGCGCTTGCCAGCGACCGGTCATCGACCACGTCCTCGCGGATAAACATGCCCTGGTCCTCATGCCCACCGGCGGCGGCAAATCGCTTTGCTACCAGATCCCCGCCCTGTGCCATCCTGACAAACTCACCCTCGTCATCTCACCGCTGATCGCCCTGATGCATGATCAGGTCACCGCTCTGCGCCAGCGCGACATCCCCGCCAGCTACATCAATTCATCCCTGACCCGCCCGCAGCGCGAAAAACGCTACGCCGACCTCGCCCAAAATCGCTATCGCATTCTCTACGTCACCCCCGAACGCTTCCGCAAACCCGACTTCCTCGACGCCATCGCCAAAAACGACATCGCCCTGCTCGCGGTCGATGAAGCGCATTGCATCAGCGAATGGGGCCACGATTTTCGCCCTGACTACACCCGTCTCGCCCAGCTCCGGCAAACCCTCGGCAATCCCACCACCCTCGCACTCACCGCTACTGCCACCCCCGATGTCCAGCGCGACATCATCAAACAACTCGGCCTATCCCCCGACACCGTCACCACCTTCCACGAGGGCATCGACCGACCCAACCTCGAACTGGCCACCCAAACCGTCTGGGGCGATGACGACAAAATCAAACACATCATCGACATCCACCAGCAATTCCCCATCGGCATCGTCTATTTTTCCCTCATCAAAACCCTCGAACATTTTTCGCAGTTGCTCGCTCAGCACAACATCGATCACCACATCTATCACGGCAAACTCGATCGCGGACAACGCAAAAAAATCCAACAGCAATTCATTCAATCCGATGCCGACCGCGCTCTCGTCCTGGCCACCAACGCCTTCGGCATGGGCATCGACAAACCCAACATCCGCCACGTCACCCATGCCGAAGTCCCCGGCTCGCTCGAATCCTATTACCAGGAAATCGGCCGCGCCGGTCGCGACGGCCTGCCCGCTCGTTGCACACTCCTCTACGACGAACGCGACCTGGCCACCCAGATGCAATTCCTCGACTGGGCCAATCCCGACGCCGCGCTCTACCATCGCATCGTCGACCTGCTTGAACACGAACCCGATCAGGTCCGCGCGTTCGGCATCGATCATCTCCATCAACGCATCAACCCCAAGCGCCCGCCTGACCCGCGCATCGAAACTGCCCTGGCCATGCTCGAACGTCATGGCACCATCGAACTCGACACCCACGACCCTTCCGATTTGCAACACGCCAAATTCACCCTCGTCGCGCCCTTGCCCGATACCCTCGCCGACGACACACGCCTCGCTGATAAAAAACAACGCGACCAGAAAAAACTCTACGCACTCGTTCAGTACATCCACCAGAACGATTCGTCCGCTGACCGCAAACAAACCCTCCATGACTACTTCGGCATTAGCGCAAACACCTCCGCGGATTAAAACCAATGCGCGCCCACAACGACCACCATTCCGTGCAACCCCAACCACACGCCGCACAAGCATCGGCAGCACCAAAGTCTTCAACGGCATCAACCGTCGTCGCGCTCGCCATCGCGTTGGCTTGTCTCGTACTCACCCTCATTGCCATCAGCCTGACCAACATGCCCGCGTATCACGTGGACTATCTGTACGCCATCGAATTCCTGCGCGACCTCGCCCAACAAAAAACCAATCTCGCATGGGTCACCCCCCCATCGCCCTATTTTTTCCCTGATTTTCTATTCGTCGCCATCGCCATGGGGTTGACCCTGCCCTTCGATTTGCCCCCGACCAGCGACATCGCCGCGATTTTTATCCTCACTTTTATTCTGCACATCACTGGCCTGATTCTCGCCTGCGCCTGGCTCTTGCGCGAAACCCATCCGCGCTGGACAAACACCACCAGTCACATCGCCGCCATCGTTGCGGTCACCTTCTATTTGCTGAGCCAACTCGCCTCACCCCTCTATGCTGAAAATACTTTTTTCCCCGTAGGCCATAGCAACGCCCTGCTCATCGCCATCGTCTTGATCGCGTGGGTCATCCGTCTCTTTCGACAAAACAAACGCTACGCCACCATCCGCGCGGTCCTCGTGTTCATCACCCTCGGCGCAGCCACCGCATTTTCCGATCCCCTGCTCATCACCCAAACCCTCATCCCGCTGGCCATCCTCGCGTTGATCCGCAAACACATCCCGCTCCTAGGCCTCATCGCGTTGACCATCGCATTGGGATTAGCTCTACTCCCCTTGCTGCACACACTCGATCGCATCCGCTCGCCGCAATTCCCAAACCATATTGGTTTCGAATCGGTCAGCATTTTTATCAATCACATCCCCGAACTGTTCAGCTTCTGGGTCTGGTCGATCAACATCGCCATCGTTGCCATACTCGCGCTCTGGATCATCACGCATAAAAATCGCCGTCAGCAATTTTCGCAAAACCAACCCCTCACCAATTTCACCCTGTTCGCCATCATCGCCACAGCCACCACCATCGCTGGCCCAATCCTGCTCGGCCGATGGGAAGCTGTCGCCCACCAACGCTACATGTTCCCCCTCTACCTCTTGCCCGTGCTCTGGCTACCCATTGCCATCATGCCTAGCCAACCCCATTCGCATCTGAAAAAAATAGCAGGACGCGCGGCTATCCTGCTCACCGCTTGCCTCACCCTCATCATCACCATACCCATCATCACCGCCCACGATTTTCGCCAACCCCTCAACCCCAAACCCATCCTCGTCCAAACCCTCGACCAGTGGGCTTCCACACAAACCGACATCACCACAGACCAACCCATCCACGGCCTCGCAGACTACTGGCGCACACGCAACACCAACATGTACACCGATGGCCACGTCGCAGTCCTTCCACTCCATCCCGAATTAAAAACCAACCCGTGGATCATGGATATGACCCACTATTTCACACCGCAACGCCAACAGCCTCAATACCATTTCATCATCACCACTTTTCTCAACGGACCCAAAATCATCGAGAAATTCGGCACGCCCGACCACGTGCTCAGCGTCACCACCGACCCCACCACCTATCACCCCGTGGCCCGACAAGAACAAATCTGGATCTACAACCAACCCCTCGACACCGCTGATTTCATCGAACACCTGCGCACCGATTTCCCCAGCAAAAAAACACACCTCGTCGAACGCTTCGGCCCCCCCACCCCCCCACTTTCCCCCCACATTTCCCCTCCACATTTCCCCTCCACTGATCCAGCCTCACTGATCCCTCAAACCAATCCCGATTAATTTGGTTATAGTTGCCCGCTATGGCCAAAGGACAACATCTATCCAAACACCAACAGAAAATCGTCAATCGCTATTACGAACACCGCGACACGATTTCATTGACCAAACTCAGCGAGCTGGTCACCGAACTGTATCTGTCTGATTCCGCAACCAAAACGGAAAAGATGTGGAAACAGGTGGCCACCGCGCTGAAAAATGCAGGCGTTAAACCCGATCGCATCGAGAAACTCACCACCGAACGCGATCTCGAAAAAATCTCCCACCTCATCAATGAACTCAACAAATAACCCCACCCCACTTTTCCTCCGCGCTGCCGATGCTTCATACCAATTCCCGAAAAAAAACGCGCGTTAGACGCCGCCTTTATGGCGGCGTGAGGGCCTGGGTTTGACGCACGTTTTGCGCCGCCATAAAGGCGGCGGCTAACTATAAATCACACGCGTGCTTTTTGTGAGATTGG
Source organism: Phycisphaerae bacterium (assembly GCA_030426385.1). Taxonomy (GTDB): domain Bacteria; phylum Planctomycetota; class Phycisphaerae; order Phycisphaerales; family Phycisphaeraceae; genus JAUHYI01. The sequence goes on along the minus strand of JAUHYI010000077.1, from coordinate 5,315 downwards.
TATCACTTGCTTGCTTCCCTTGATTTTCATAGCCGGGCCACGGCGTGGCCCAGACGCAGCACCCCACCACGCCCCACGCCCCCATCCCCATCCCCATCACAACCTGATACCATATTGGCACATTCCCAGTGCCCGCGATGCCCGGCAACGCTCGCGATCACGCACACAGGTCGGCCAAAAAAGGCTGACTCCGCGTGACATGGGCCACATACGATTCATCAACCACACCAGGAGCGACACCATGCCCATCGAAATCACCATGCCCCGTTTGTCTGACACCATGGAAGAGGGCACGCTCGTCACCTGGAAAGTCGCGGTCGGCGACAAGGTCAGTTCCGGCGACGTCATCGCTGACGTTGAAACCGACAAGGCCACCATGGAACTGTCCACCTACGACGATGGCACCGTGGCCAAACTCGTCATCGGTGAAGGCGACACCACCACCATCGGCTCACTGATCTGCGTCTTAGCTGGTGAAGGCGAATCGGTTGAAGACGCCGCGGCCGCCGCAGGCAGTGGTAGCAGCGCAGCATCATCCGATACAACCCCCGCGCCCGCTGATTCAAAATCCGAATCCGAAAAATCGGCTGACGAAAAACCCGCACCCGCCGCAACCTCCACCAAAACCGCCGGAAATGCAGGGGAAAATGCAGGGGGAAATGTGGGGGGGGGTGGGAAGGCTAGTCCGCTTGCTCGCAAAATGGCGGAGGAGCATGGCCTGAATCTGTCCGACATCAAGGGCACCGGCCCCGACGGTCGCGTCATCAAGCGTGACATTCTCGCCGCCATCGACAACCCCGCAAGTACATCGACCAGTACCGCACCCGCCGCAGGTAAATCCGCTTCTCCCGCCCCCACCATGCCCGCAGGCCCACGTGTACTCGACGACAAACTCGTGCCCCTGTCCAACATGCGCAAGACCATCGCCAAGCGACTGGTCGAATCAAAAACCACCGTCCCACATTTCCAGGTCTCTGTCGCGGTCCGCATGGACGCGCTGATGGGCTTGCGTAAAACCATCAACAGTCAATTGGAATCGCAAGGCGTCAAACTTTCCGTCAACGATTTCATCACGCGCGGCGTGGCCTTGTCATGCCTGCAACATCCGGTCATCAATGCGTCCTACACCGACGCGGGCATTCAATACCACCCCACTGTCAACGTCGGCACTGCCATCGCATTACCGATCAATGAAGACGGCACCGGCGGTGGCCTGGTCGTCGCCACCGTCCGTGATGTGGAACGCAAGGGCCTGCGTCAGATCAGCGAAGAAGTCAAAACGCTCGCGGGCAAATCACGCAAGACCGGCCTGACCGTTGATGAGATGTCCGACTCCACCATCACCATCAGCAATCTGGGCATGCCGCAATATGGCGTCACGCAATTCACCGCCATCGTCAATCCCCCGAATGCCGCGATCATCGCCGTCGGCGCGGCCATTCAAAAACCCGTCATCGACAACGGCCAAATCGTCATCGGCCTGGAAATGAATGTCACCCTCTCGGGCGATCACCGCGTCATCGACGGCGCGTCGGCTGCTGAATACCTGGCGACCCTCCGCCAAATGCTCGAAAATCCCGCGGCGCTGCTGGTTTAACCACCACCCCCTATCCCCCCACCCCCTCCCCCCCCACGCGTTTAGCGGGAGACGCGCAATCGCCTTGGACACACGCCACCCCCACGGCCACATGCCCCTACGGGACGCTGCGCATCTGCCGCTAAACGTCAAACCTGGAACTGGAACGCACTGGCTCTGCCGCCACTGTCGCACTTTTTGCAGATGCGATCGGGATTGTATGGCAGCCGTACCATCGTTAAAATAATCGCGCGTTCGTTTCACGTTCGTCCAGTGGTGCCTGCATTCAATTTAGGTATACCCGCCCCAATCAAGGAAAAATAACCGTGGCTTATCGCGTTTTTATCGTGTGCGTGCTGTGGGTGTGCATGTTCTGCATCAGCGGTTGCGGCGATTCGGATTCAGAAACAGCAAACGGTTCATCAGGCACATCGAGCACCACGGCTGCGCCCAAAACCAAACCGCTCGACAGCGATGACAGCCACGATCTGATCGGCGCCTGGTTTCGCCATGATGGGTTGACCAATCCCATCGGCGTGGAATTCAGTAAGGATTCCAAAATAATGATCGTCGATGGCGAAGGCCCTCAATCACGCGTGCCCATCAGCGAAATCACACTCGACTACACCATGCTCGATGGCGGACGCATGCGTTTGTCCGTCCCGGGTAGTCCACTGGCTACACAGGTGATCCGCGTCGGCATGGCTGGTTCTACACTGACACTCGAACCCGAAACGCAAAACATGCTGATCGGTTTTGCGGGCGGGACCTATACCCGATTGAAAAAAATATCCATCGCTGAACGCTATCAACAGGAACTCATCACACAGATCGAAGCGCGAGCGCAAATGGTCGAGCAACTGAAGAAATTCATGGCCGTCAAACAGATGGCGCTGGCCCTGACTGAAAACGCGGTCGGCACACCATTAGGCCTGGAACTGACCGGCCAACATGAGACCTGGCAAGGGATCGCATGGCAAAACATTGGTGGTGATATTGTCCAGCGACAAGCCCGCGTGTCGGTCGATCAATTCGATCCCCGCGACACCAAACCCATCACCATGGTGTTGGAACTAGGCAACGTGATCGGTCCGCCCGGTGCCCCACCCATGCGTGCTGATCGCATCCCGCTGACCGTGACGATCAAAAACGGCAAGCTGAGCATCGGCGCGGCCAATCGCCACTTAATCGCCGACACCAAGATCGTGGCTGATTACAAAACCAAATACGACGCTGCCCTGGCCGCCGCCCGCCAAAAACTCGACGAGTTTCATGCCAAGTTCGGCCGACTTGTCATCGCGGAGGGTGGCATGATGTATCCCAACAATCCCAATGCGAAGCCCCGCCCCATCCGTATCGCCATGATGCGCGTCGAGGGTCAGGACGCCTACAAGCTCGCTAGTTTCAACAATCTCAATCAAGTCTTGATGCCCAACAGTTTCAACATGGAACTGAAACTCGTCACAGGCAATGACGGCAACCTATTTATGACCGCGCCGAGCCAAGTGCAATTGCAGCTCACCGATGAACCCGACAAAATTGATTTTTTCCAATCGGGACTTTCTGGACGACTCACCATTGTCAAAACATTCACTGTTGATGAGCTGGTTAAACATCTGGCCAAACGCAACGCGTTTGTAAAATCACTGGCGAGCAAACCCCTGATCGTCACTGGCGAATTCGCACAGTCCGTCCCTTATAAAAACGGCTATGTCCGACCCGCACGGTTGAGCCTGACCAGTCCCGACGCGACCAGCGTCACCGGCACATATTATGCCGATAGTCTCGCACTCGAAATTCCTTTCGTCGGTCAGATCAATGAAACCCTTCTGGGTCTGTTTGTAAAATTCGTGCTACCTCGCAATGCCACCCACACCGGCAAGTTTGATGAGAGCGGCACTTTTTCAATCAACCTCGATTTCGAGGGCGACACACCCGTGCTCATCGGACGCGTTGATCCCGGCGATTCAAACAACCGCATCGAATTGCGCCCAACCACGCCACAACGCCTCAACACGCAACGCGAACTGCTACAAAACGCCATCAAAAACGGCGGCGTTTTTCAATGGGGACACAACGGGTGGACCGGCTCTGGCGAATCACCCATGACCCTGCAACTGCAACAGGATGCCGCTGGACGTATCGCTGGCATTGTCAAATTTCGACACGAGCAACAAAACGCCACCGGCCATATTGCCGAGGAAAACGGCATGATCGTCCTTAACCTCAATCTCGAAACAACCCAGGGCAGCCCCAACCGTTACCTCGGTCCATTAAAAATATGGCCTTGCCACATCACCGGCGAACTCGTCCTCTCCGGCTATTCCCTGTGGCAAAACGACAAGCTGCGCATCGTGTCCTATATCGTTGCCACCCAGTGATGCGCCGCAAACAGTTTCATGACATTTTTAGACACGGCCGGTTTACGCCAATGGGTCGGTTGATTTTTATTTCATCACACGCACATCAATCTCATCCACCACCGCTTCCATCGGCCCATTCGCATCCACCACCATCGCCTCATCCGCGCTCGGTGCTTCGAGCGCCTCGAACTGACTACGCAACAAATCCGCAGGCATGAAATGCTCACGCTGTTGCATGCGATTAAAAATCGTGTCGTAGTCGGCACGCAAATAAATCCAGCCCCCCACATGCCCCCCGCCCCCGCGCAGCTTTACCACGCCGTCAGCCTTTCCATCAGAATCACCACACACCCCCGACAAACCGCGCATCAAACGTTCACGGTATACCCGCTTCAATGCCGAACATGCCAGAACCACTCCCCCACGTTTCTCCGGGCTTGCTTTATCTTTTTCATTGGGTACATCTTGTTCAGCTTGTTCACCTTGTTCACCTTGTTCACCTTGTTCAGCTAGATGCGCGGACTCAGCACACCGCCGCAGCAACTGATTCAACGCATCCAACCAGGGCCCACGGTCCGCATCATCCAGCGCCACGCCCGCGCTCATTTTTGCCACGTTCGCTTCGGGATGAAAATCATCCGCATCATAAAAAGCCATCCCCCAGCGCGCGGCCAACGCACGACCGACCGTCGTCTTGCCACAACCACTCACGCCCATGATGATCCATATCGCATACACCCCACCACTATACCCCCCCCACAATTTCCCTCGCATCCCCCCCCCACCCACACACCCACACATTCCCTCCTGCATTTCTCAGGCATACCGACGCCAGATGCTTTACACGATCTGCCTGATGCCTGCGGTTTGGCCCACTCCCCGGCTCAACCCACGATGACCAAGGGCTGTCAACATCGTCCCTCCCCATGCCACTTTCAAAAATCACCTCACCCGCACTTTCCCCAGCCCACACCCTTGCCAATTTTCGGTATAATCCTCCCGTCCAGGCCGTCAGCAGCTCACATTGCTGACACATCACACTTGCCGGTGTGGCGGAACTGGCAGACGCGACGGATTCAAAATCCGTTGGTAGCAATACCATGTGGGTTCGAGTCCCTCCACCGGCACTTTTTGCATTTCTCTGTTCCCCCGCCCCATTGCATCAAAATGTTTGGCAAATTCATCTTCGCCATGGCGCGAGGTGTGAGGTGTGAGGTGTGAGGTGTCATCGTTTGAGTGTCGTCCAAATGATGATCAATACTCGCGCTTAGAGCGTTTTCACCTTTTCCCTAGCGTGTATCCGCAGTGCCAGAAGAAGTGGATCGCGTCGGTCGGGGTGATGGTGTCCATCAATCTTTGCGTGTCACCCCACAGCT
>JAUHYI010000076.1 GCA_030426385.1 Phycisphaerae bacterium | reverse complement strand
CCGCAGCAGGTCCATGAGCGATCCACCGGCGTCGCCGAGGACGCCCCCCCCACGCTCCCCCTCCCACGCCTCTACGCTACCCCCACAACCCCAGCCCCACGCACTGTCAAGCAGTGCGGCGGCGCTGGCGGTATCCGAGCAACATTGTCATGCCGATGGCGGACAGCGTCATGCTGCCGGGTTCGGGGATAGCTTCCATGGTGGTGTAGCTCAAGTTGTCGACATAGGCTTCGGCAACATTTCCATTCACCTTTCGCCAACCCAAGCCATTGAGATCGATGCCTTCAGCGCGTTGTGCCACGGAAACCGATTGGGTCAAAGTGCTACCAACTTGCCCGCTGAGATCAAACAGTTGCAACGAAAGTTGGCCACTGCCTGAGCCGCCATCAGCGTCGTAGTTGAATTCAAAGGTGTAGACGCCGGGATCGACGATCATGAGGCTGCTCGTGTTGGTGTTGGCTATTGCGGTGTCCGCGCTGGTATTAAAGATCGTCGAAACACGCCACTGACTTGTGCTCTGGTCGGTGATGCGGAAGCCGAGAAAGTTTGCCGCCTGCGTGAGCGTGTTAGCGGTATTGAGATAACCAAATTGTATGATCGGATCGCTGTTGACGCCGTTGGGCACGCCTAGTTCGCCGGTAATGGTCAGGTCTTCGCTGAAGTCGACGCTGCCGATGGTGTTGTCCGCATAATGACCCCAGGCAGCGGGAAACGTGCCACCCGACTCACCGGCTGGGGACAGGCCTGCGGTATTGTTTGTGTTGCTGAAACCTGGAAAAGACCCGGAATTTGAGACTTTTTCCCAATCCGTTGGGGCGATGTCGAACGTTTCGGTTTCAATCGTGGCACCCTGAGCAACTAGCCCCAGGCTTAACACCACTGCGAGGCTGGCGAACATTTTGGTCATGGTTTGGGGTTTGATTTGCGTTTTCATTTTCTGCGCTCCTGTTACAAGGGGAAGGGGATGTTAGTTACTTGCTTGCTTATTTCCTGGGGACACGTTCTCTCAATTTGAGAGATTCAACGATTCGTTGTGACCGCACGGTTCGCACTTTGCACGGTGGGTTTCAGATCGTGAGTCGGTAAGCTCAGTCCGGATAGATCTGCCACCACGCCTGCGCGTTCGGCTTCGTACAATTTCCAAATCACTTGTAAGCCCTGAAGGCTCGCTGCTCCGTCGGTCAATGGTTGTCGGCCGTGAACCACGCAGTCGCGGAAATGGCTGACCTCATTCGCCGTATGCTTGCCGGGTTCTATTTCCATCAACAGGCGCTGTTGTGCGCCTTCGCCAGTCATCTGACGGTGGCCCACTTCATGCGGCGCGCCTTCATAGTTATCTTGATGAAGGATCAAGCGTCCTGTGCTCAGGTCAGCTTCGAGCATGCCTTCGGTGCCATGGGCATGCATGGCGTACCGTAATCGCGTGCCGCGCGCTCCCCATGTGCCAAAGTGATAGCCCAGCGCACCGTTGCGAAAACGCATTGTCACATGGCTTGTGCCTTCGCCTTCCATCCAGGGTGTGCCGATCGTGGTGCCCAGGTGTGATCCTTCGACAGGTTCGCCGAGCATGGCCAGCAGCAGATCAACATAGTGGCAGCCATGACTGAAAAATTGCCCGCCCCCGAGCCGTGCCTGATCGCAAGTCCAATGGCCTGACGGATAGCGGGTGTATTGTTCGGTCCAGATGGACACGCTAAACACTTCGCCGATTTCGCCGCTGCGGACCGCGTCGACAAACCGTCGCACCAGCGGGTGGTATCGCAGCACGTAGCCGATCATGAGTATGACGTCATTGGCCTGGGCAGCCTCGATTAACTCGCGGCATTCGGCAGGCGTGTTCGCCAATGGTTTTTCCATCAGCACGTGCTTGCCTGCTTCGAGAAATCCCATGCCCACTTCGTGATGCAGGTGATGCGGCAGCACCAGCATGCCCGCATCAGCCACAGCCAAGGCTTCGCGCCAATCGGTCATCGGTTCGGCGTCTTCAAAACACGCCGCGGCGGCCTGAGCCCGGTCGGCGTCGATATCAACCGTTGCCACCACTTTCATGGTGGGTTCGATCGCGGTCGCAAAATTTTGCGACATCCCGCCACATCCGATCACGGCCAATTTGGGTGCTGTCTCTGGAGTCATAAAAACCCTGTCACGAAGTTGGTATCAATGTTAGCTTTATTGCTTTTATATGCTATAGCCAGCATAACCCTTGCTCGGCGCCAATGCAATAATAATTTGCATTTATAGGAAAAAATATTGAAATTATATGGTTGTCTCTGCATGGTTACTATGTTAGCATTATGGCGTGATCGGGTGGTAGTGCCTTGCCTGATAGGATGTTCGTCATGCCAAGTATGGAACAAATTGCTGGTCGGGCCGGCGTGTCGCGTGCGTCGGTAAGCCTCGTGCTCAACGATGTGCCCAATGCGCGCATCGGGGCTCAGACCCGCAAACGCATTCTCGAGACAGCTGCAGAGATGGGCTATGTCAGTAAGCAGCGGCCGTCCACGATGCGTGCGATTGCTTACGTGTTGATGTATGACCCGCAGTACGTGGTGCTGGGGTCGCCCTGGACAGCTTTCGTGCTCACGGCGTTGCAAAATATCGCACGCGAAGATCATCGGTCCGTTCTCTATATGGCTGCGCCGCACCATGATGATTCGCATGTCGGTTTGATTGAACAGCTCGAGGAAGTTCGGCCTTCAGGTATCGTTCTTGATGGGCGGTATCCCGACTCGCTGGTGTCGGAGATGGAAAAGCTGAATATTCCGTTGGTGCTCGCGGCTAATCCGATCGAAACGGATGAGCAGCTTAAGCCCACGGTCGATCACGACACGGTCTCGGTCGATATTGGCCAAAGCGTCTGTCGACTTATGGATCACCTCGCTGAACGTGGGGCTGAGGCGATCGGCCTGGTCACTCACCCTTTACACCTGCCCTATGACCATGCGGTGCTCGAGGCATATCAATTGTGGCATCAACAAAACGATCGGCCGCTGCGGCCTGAGCGTGTGCAGATCTGTCATGATCCTGACATGGGTGTCGAACTTCTGATCCGCCTCAACTCGCTGGGGATCTCTCTCGACGGCCTGCTTTTTGGAAGTCCAAATTTAGCGCGCTCGATCATCAATGCTTTGCATTACGGACAAGCTCGACTTAACGATGCGCCCAAAGCGTTAGCATTATTAGGGCATCCCGAACAGCATAATGGTGGGCTGCGTCGAGCAGTGCTTTGCGGTTGTGATGCGACCCAATTTGCTGGCGCGCTGTACAAACTTCTGGTGTCTGCCATCAACAACACCCAGCGACGGCCACGTCACATCAATGTGCCAACCCGGCTCTACCTGCCCGACCTGTGATGCCTTTATCGCGTGTCGATTCACGTTAGCCGTCGCGCTTGGGCGGCGCATCACCGTCAACAAACCCCTGACGCACGCGTCGCCCAAGGGCGACGACTAATGCGAATTCCAAGAATTTCTCGCGTGTCGATTCATTTTTAGCTCCCGGTGGATACCGGGAGTTCGTGTGAGGGGAGATTGAGAAAGCGCGAGTTTTTAACGGGATTGTTAACGCGCTTGAGTTCCATACAGAATCAGGGTGACTGTTTGACGGACTAGCAAAATGGAAAATGGGGCCGGCCTTCATTGAGGGGTTTGCGTCCTGCTTTTTCTGCGGTTTGGTTGTGGGTCAGTTTGAGGGTCATGTTGTTTTAACCCCGGGTCAATGGCTGGGGACTAAAAATTTCAAACGGAATCGCTGCCTGTGATTTGCGCGTGCGATTGGGAGGCGAAGCGAGATGTCTTACGCGCGAACTCGTAGCCGGTGGGTGAGAATTCTGCCTTGGCCGTTCTCGATGGCCCAATGGCTGGCCAGGACTTCGCCGTCGCCCAGATTTAATAGTGACGGTTGGCCGAAGCGCAGGTTCGAGCCCATGCTCGCATACGATGCGACCTTCATCGCCGGGGCGTTGGCCCAGATGTTGGTTTGTGCCAGTGTTCGCCATTGGTCGTTGGTGAAATCCACCAGTCGTACGTACAGTCCGATGTCGTCGCCCTCACGCTGAGCGTGAATGCTCAGCAGCAAATCATCTTGCCAATGCATTAAGTTGGACGCTTGGCCAAGAATGCCCGTATCGATCGGAGTGGACCATGTCGTACCGTTATCGTGTGAAACGGTTACGTGGTTGCATTTGTTTTTGCCTTGCACGTGGTCTGTCACCCACGCGATCGTCACCAGTCGGCCCGGCTGCATTTCGCATAACCGCGATTCGCTTGGTGAGTAACACTGGTTGGGATCCACAAAGAATCGGGTGTGGTCGTTCCATGTTTGGCCGTTGTCATCGCTGCGCAATAAAACGCCGTCGGCCCCATTGGGCTGTGTGCCATCCCATTGGGGAAACAATAAGCCCGTGCCTAACACCGAGCCGTTTTTCAATTGCACGAGAGGTCCTGATAGTTCGATCAATTGATCGTGCGAGCGCGGAATGATGCGTGGGTGAGTCCAGGTGTGTCCCTCATCACGGGAGAACGCAATGATGTTATCGCCGGGGCGTACGCCGTCGGTTTCGGGATTGACTAATTGTTGTTCAGGATCAGTGCGATGAAAACGATAGCCCGCAGCGATGAGCGTGCCGTCTGCCAGTAGCATGGGCTTCATGGTGTCCGCATCAAATTGATGGGCCTCATCTTTGATGTGTAGTGGCCCTTGCAATTGCCATGTCTTGCCACGATCGGCTGAGCGCGTGACCATCGTGGTGGCATCAGCAGATTCGAATGCCGAACCCATGACAAACAATGCGAGCAGTTCGCCGGATGGCAGTTCCACCAAGCCAGGAAAACTGCCATGTCTGCTGCAATTATTGGGTGTGGGATTGTCGTAGACAACGTGCGTTTCGATTGCTTCGATGCTTGGCATGGACAGGCTTTCTATTGGTAAAACGATCAGTAAAAATTCGGTCGAAAAATTGCCATCGCTGGGTCGGTATCAAGAGTATTTGGTGTCTTCGATTATCGATTTCCAAACGCATACCTAGCCAGGGATCGCCAGTGTAGATGCGATGCTCAACATCTGCGAGCGTGCGGGGGAGCGTTGCTGCCAGGCGAATATCGTCATTAAATCGCGGGATTCATTTGCGAAGTGACTCAAAATCGTAGTCTCGAATCGGGATTAGCAACGGCCTGAAAATGGCTGTGATTGAGGTCGAAAAAATCGGATGGCTGGCGGATCGGCTGAGTGAAAATTGAGCTTTTGGGGTTTGGCGTCATGTTGTGGCTAGAGCACTGGCTATTGTGTGGGCGTTGGCCAAGGGTCATAATGACGGGCGATACGCCGGTCCAAAAACCACAAGATGTTTTTAAATAAAAATTTACGGGTTGTTATGGTGGCCGCGACAAGCGAGGGAAAATCGAATTCCGCAGTCGGATTGTCAGTTAATATTGATAATGAATTCGGTTGTCATTAATGTCAATAGCGTAGGTGGTGGCCAAAAAATACAAAATAAATCCTAAATAAACCCTTGACTAGAGCGACCGAAATTATTAAGATACAAAAATGATATACGAATTCATTTCTTGAGGCAAGTCGTATGGTTGATTCGCTTGAACAAAAAACGCAAGGTAATCATGTCCGCACGCAGGCGGAATTGGCCGACGCGGTTGGGCTTTCTCAGGTTACGGTTCAGCGTGCTTTGGCGAATCATCCTTCGGTGCGCGATGCCACCCGCCGACGTGTAGAAGAGGCTGTTCGCAAGTACGGCTATAGGCCGAACGCTGCCGCTCGCATGATGCGGACTCGAAAATCAAAACAGATCGGCGTGATGTTTCGTAATGCCCTGGATCGGCCCTTGACCAATCTCTCGGCATTCGAAGTATTGCTGGGTGTGAATCAGGAGCTGGAAAAGGCGGGGTACCTCGTCAATGTCGTACGTATTGCGGATGTGGATGCGGAAGCGACCGATGCCATTGAGGCGAGGGTTTTTCGTGAGCAGCTATTGGATGGAATAATCGCGGTAGGGCAGTTTCCTGAATCGATCGTTGAAAAGGTTGAGGATTTGTTGCCGCATGTGGTGTGGGTTGAATCGCAAGTGTGGCGACCGCGTAATTGTATTCGTCGGGACGAGGTGTATCACGGGCATCTGGTAACCAATAAATTGATTGAGGCGGGCTTCAAGCGGCTGGTTTGGGTTGGGCGTGTTCGCGAAAAAAGCCATCACTTCAGTGAAGACGATCGATACCTGGGGGTATGTCAAGCTGCACACGAACACGGCTTGGCGGTTGAACATTTTGATCTCCCTGTGGATCTGCATGGAGAGCCCATTGACATAAAAACGCTTGAAAAATTCGTCACGCCAGGCACGGGACTGATTACCTACGATTCGGTGCGAGCCCGGGAAATATCGTTTCTTTCGCACGTAATTGGCCGGCGCATTGGTGCGGATATCGGCATGGTAAGTTGTGAAAATACGTACATCGATGCTACGTCGTGGCCTGGTCTGAGTTGTGTGCATGCAGACCGTTTTGAGATGGGCGTTGAGGCCGCGAAATTAATCGGCGCTGCGATGAGTGATGAAGATGCCCCGTGTGTATCCAAGCTAATTCGCGGCGAGTGGCGGGCGGGATACACCTGCGGGGCTTTGTCGGTTGATGGAGAGGGTGGGGCGTCATGTATACCGCCGAACTGCGGCTTGCTAAGTAGTTGATTATTTAGTTTTGAATTACTTGTTTCTGATTGTAATGACAATCGTATGGGCGTTTTTTTCTAACTTATTCCATTTTTGGAAGGAGCGGATTGATGTTGAAGATATCGAAAATCAGCGTGATGTCGGTTTGTTTATTGTCGCTTGGCGCAGGAGCTCAGGCTGCCACATTGGATAGTACGGCTTTTCAATATAGATATGAAGGGGATCATCTACCTACGGGTGCTACGGGCGTAACGCCGGAAGGAAACATGGTCTTTGATTCGTTTGCACGGACCGGTGTACCAACGCCATCGCTGGGAACGTATGACGGTTCGACGGGGTATGTGGGTGGCTCGGGTGGTGGGATTCTTAATCTTACGATTGCTGCAAGCGGAAGTACTTTTTCCTTCGACGAAGCAGTCACGGTGAATAAGGCGGTTGGCTATACGGTTGAGTTTCGCGTCAAGGCTCTTGAATCCAACGATTCTTCCGGCGGAAGTCCACGTGAAGGATTAATTATTGCCCTTGGTGCTTCGGATGGTACGGGTAGTACCCTGCAAATAGGAACCGACCGGATTGTGACAAGTTTTTCTGGTTCGGGGCTTGTAACTGCGAAAGATAACAAGTCAGATTTTGTGACTTATCGTATGGTGGCAGAGGGCGGTAGTTCCACTTGGAGTCTGTATCGCGATGGGGCGTTGTTGTTTTCGTCAATCAACTTTAGTTCCTGGACGGCCAACACGCTTAGTTTTGGTGATATGAGTGGTGCCGGCATTGGGCATCATCAGTTGGACTACCTACGCATTGATACCACGGGCGGCTACCTGCCGGTTCCCGTATCAATACCAGAGCCTGCTAGCCTGGGCGTGCTGTTAGCCGGTGCCGCGTTGATGTCGTCAAGACGATTGGCTCGTGCGTAATCGCGGTGCAGGTGAAATCGCAATAGTGGGTGCAGATCGCCTGCATGTAATAGCATCGACGTGATGCAGGTGGTTATGGCAGATAATAGTGCCGGCCCATGGTTCAGTATTTTAGGAAATATGGAATCTTAACCGGTCGATTTTAGTTGTGGGTGATTCCATTTTTAAAGTGATTGGCTGGTAAAGAGGTGGCCTGGCGAGTTTTTGTCCCGATGCTTTTTTCGTCTATATAGCATTGTAGCGTGTCTGGATGTTAGAGCTCGGTAACGCATTAGTTTCGAGGTAGGTGAGAATATTATGTTTGCGGCGCAAGCCTCATTGTATGGCTCGGTTGCTTTGTATCAGGGTGAGCGTATTAGATAATTTTGGATTTTATGAATGATGCGAAATAATAAGAACAAATTATATTTGGCTGAAAATAAAACCCATGAATATGGCTTTACGCTCATTGAATTGTTAGTGGTGATATCAATCATTTCTCTGTTGGTTGCCATACTTTTGCCTGTGTTAGGTAATGCAAAGAAAGCTGCCCAAAATGTAATTTGCTTATCAAACATACGTCAAATAGGACTCGCGTCGAGTATGTACGGCGATGATAATGAGCGATTGGCCCCCTATGGTATGGGAGGGTCGGTATTTACCCAATGGCCAGTGGTTCTTAACAAAGGGGGTTATCTCGATTTGCTGCAAGGGGTCTATGATTGTCCCACTGAAGAACAGATTGCACTGGCAAAAAGTCCTTCGGCAGGGTTGGTCGCCAATGTGTATCGCACGCATTACGCGCTCAATCGTTTTATGCATTTTCAACCAGGAAATACGCCGATAGTTTTTGCTAAGAATTTGGACGAGGTTGAAATACCAAGCAAGACACTGTTTTATATTGATATGTGGCCGAAAATGAATGATACTGGCGTCTTTGCACCGCCCACGTATGTCACTGCCGCTCCGAAAGATCGAGTAGGGTTTCGGCATTTTGATACCGCGAATGGCGTATTTGTCGATACTTCTGTGAGGTCAATTGGAAACTATAGCGAAGCGACGGATAACTGGTCGGACTTGCCTGTAACAATCTGGTGGGCAGGTGATCGCCCGCTACCAGTGCCATAAAAATTAATATCAATAAGTTCTGTTTTTGACGCAATATTCGATAAGGAAAATAATTTGAATATCAAGATTTTTGCTGTAATGATTTTGGAAAAAATTCGTTGTAAATGTTGTGCGATTCTTTTTCTAGTCATCCTGCTATTGATGGTAACGGGTCATGCGATTGCGGAAAATGGCTCATTTCGTACCGCGCCGCCGTTACCGATTGCGGAGGGGCTTGCCCCGCCAGCGGTAGATTCCGTGGCCGCAGGGTATGTCTACTCGCATGATGGGGATTTGTATCGAGATGGCAAGAAGATTAAGTTCTGGGGCGTAAATTGTGTGAGCGAGTTCTGGCGAGAAAAAGAAGATCAGATTCGAATTTTGGACCGTATTAAAGCGTTAGGTTTTAACGCGATGCGAGTTCATCTTGTTGACAGTACCCTTGTGGATCCAGATGGCCCTGGCGATACAATCAATGATTATGAGTTGGGCGATAATAGCCTGATGGATAAGTATGACTACTTTCTTTCTGAGGCGTATAAACGCGGACTAATGGTTTGGTTTACCCTTGATCGGCGTCGGGTCTCGTTTAAACCAGAAACATATGATATTTTGCCTGCGGAAGATGATGAACAGGAGTGGAAGGATGCCATGCAGGCCTTCTATGATAAGTCTACTTCTCCTGGATATTTTCTCGAACAACTGTGGCCGATGAATCCACGCTTGGAAGCGGTATACATTCGGTATGTGAAAAATCTACTAAGCCATCGCAATAAGTACACCGGCCTTACCTATGCAGAGGAACCGGGTATTGCACTGTGGGAGATATCCAATGAAGGTAATTGTGTGATCGGCAATTTAGATGGGTCTTTGTATGAGTCGCTGAAAGATCATCCCTATTGGCGAAATGCAATAGAGAAATTGTGGAATGAGTTTTTACGCGAACACTACAAAAATGATAGTGGTCTGCTTCAGGCATGGGGAGACTTGATGCCTGGCGAGTCGTTGGCTGATGGCACGATTAAGCTTGAGCCAATGCCGGTGCCATTGCATACGAAAAAACCAAATCGTGAAGAGGCGGAGTACCCATCGCGTCGTGTTAGTGATTTAGTCACGTTCGTGGTTAATCGGTTTGTGGAATCGAATAACCGCGTGTGGCAGGCGATGCGTGATTCTGCTCCGAAAGGGAAAGGGGCCGCGGTGGTGCCGGTTACCTTTGATACGCATTTTCGGCCAACATTGCACAATTTATATGGTGTGAGTGAAGGTAGTTTTGTCAGTGTAGGTGCATACAACTGGTTTCGTACTTATGATAAAACGGATCCGCTTTATCCCATCACCTCGATGTTGACGAATAAACCAAGCTTGTATGGTATGGATATGGGAAATGTAGCAGATAAGCCGATGGTGACCTATGAGTTCAATGTGCATAAGCCCGCGCCTTATCGCGCAGAAATTCCCTATATCATGGCTTCGTATATTAGTAACAATGATTGGGATGGTTTTTTCTGGTATCACTGGATGAATAGTTCTCAGGCCACGCCGAAGAACAATGATGAATTACTCGAGATGCCTCTTATCTATGATCGGGTTGTTGATCGCTGGGGTGGGGTTGTGGTTTCAAGTGACGAGGTTTTGGTTTCCGCAATCCGCATGGCAGGTAAAATGTTCATGTCTGATTCAATTCGTAAAACGGACAATCCCGTTCGGTTTGTGGTTGGTCATCGGCAATTTGTGGATCCTAATATTGATATAAAATCAATTTATAAGCCGATGAAAATCGCGAGTTGGACCCGCGGTATGGATATCGACTTTTCGTTAAACGGATCAGGAAGTCACGTTTCGGAAACCTCGCCTGTGTCATGGTCAGAAGGTGAATTTCGTATTGGACGCGATGTGGTTTTTGATGACGTTAAGAGGCAGTTGATAATCGATAGTCCGACTGCGCATGCTTTCGTGGGGTGGCCTGACGAATCGGTCATCACGTTTGAATCGGGATTGCAAATTAGTGGCTATCCGATTGGAAAATTCGTAGCATTCTCTGTGGTCAGTGAAGATGCGGGGCCGATTGCCAATTCTAAACATCTTTCGATTAGTGCTCAAAGTACTTCAGAAAATACCGGCCATATTTATGATCCGCTGGCTTCGAAAGAAAAAGGTTTTAAGGGCATGCTTCAGGGATTGGTGAAGCCCGGCGGGGCACCGGTGATTTTTGATCGGCCGACATTGACGGTTAAAATTCCTGGTCAACGGGTGGGCATGGCGCATTTATATAACGCTTTTCCTGAGCGTATAGCCGAGCAGCCGTTCCAGGGTGAATTCACATTTGATGGCGAACAGCCGATCGCTTGGGTTGAAATTGTTTTTGAATAAATGCTTTTGGAACACGTAGTATTGAGATCCTTATGAAAACTTTTTTGTTTTTTGATGACTGGATGATTCAGCATCGACATGGCCTTGAGCGTCGTTGGCATCAGGCCCAGCGTTGGCCAGGTGTTGAGCGTGCTCAGGATCCTTTATTGCGTCGGTCGTTTATGTTTTCGAAGGTTGAGTATGATTCCGATGCGAAGACATGGCGCATGTGGGCGAGCGGTCTTAAGAAAGGAACTCGCGGTGATTACAAGGGCTCGTCGATTTATTTATACGAGTCATGTGACGGTTTGAACTGGCAGCCTTATGAGCGGACAGTGGATGTTGGCTTGATGCCGCACGAGGTGTTTGCGGGTGAGGTATCTTGCTCGGGTGGTAATGTTTTCGATGATCCTGGCGCTAAAAATTCGCAGGAACGCTATAAACTTGTCTATTGCGATCCGGTACCCGACCCGCCTGATATTGCGAACCGTAAGCAGTGCCGTTTGGCGACATCGGCTGATGGTGTTTACTGGACGGCTCATCCTGATCGTGTCTGGAGTGGGCCGCATGTCGATACGGATTTTCCCATTATTTACAACCCGTACACACGTCGCTATCAATGGACGGGACGTACAATCTCAGGCGACCGTCGTATCGCGCTCTATCAAACGTCTGATTGGAAAAATTTTGATAAGCCTGAAGTTGTTATATCGCCTGATCCCTGTGACCCTGTTGGACTTGAGCTTTATGGGATGCCGCAGTTTTATTACGAGGGTTATTTTCTGGGGTTCTTGTGGAAGTTCTATACCAGTGATCGGGATTGCCATGGCCCGCACCGAATGTTAGGTAGTACTGGCAGCGAGTTGGTTTATAGTTTTAATGGTATGAACTGGAATCGTACCAACCGCGAAGATATTATTCAGAAACCTGCCGATTTGGTTGATGCTTTTGGTAGTGATTATATGACTGATATGGTCGTGTCAGATGATCCGTGGTTGCGCATTTACAATACATATTATCCTGGTGAACATGGTGATTTTGATCGCTATGATGGCGATGAGCAGGTTGGCTTTCTTGAGATTTATAGATTACGTAAAGATGGATTTTGTAGCCTCGATACGGTGGCAGATCGAGGAGTTGTGGCAATTCGTCCCGTGCTTGCCCGGTCGGGTTCTATTACGATCAATGGTGTGACGGGACGTTTTGGAAAAATCCGGGCGGAATTGCGTACGGTCCCCCACGATACCCCCATCCCGGGATACGAATTAGAAAACGCAGTGGCTGTTGAAGGCGATCACCATTGCGCGGTTTTGCGTTGGAAGGATCGCGATAGTATTACGCCCTTAGCCGGTTTGCCTTTTCGACTTTACCTGGAACTTGAGCAGGCTAGCGTATATGCCATACGTATGGATTGCGATTATATTTTTGAAGGATATGTGCACGATAATTTGGCGGGAGACTATCAGTTGTCCTATCGCGATTATTCTAAGACGAAATTGAGCGATTATGCATTGGGTCTTGATCAGTGAGTGGTCGCCACAGGTAGCATGTATAAATTTGCGAGGCTTTCGGCGACACAGCGGTTTGTGCCATCTATCGTTGGGCACAGTCCGTAGTCGTGAGCCGCTCGCGGATTGTTCGCACATGGGTGGGCCACCTCATGAAGGCCAAAGCGTCCAGGGAAAGGGTGCGTGTTCGGGGAGTTTTTAAGGGGGCTTTCTGGGTTTTGGGTTGGGCTTTTGTTTCTGTCAGCGGTTGGTTTGCTTGGGATCGTTTTTCGTGATTTGTGACTGCGCCACAACTTGGGCTGGTGGCGTATGTGGGGATTGACCTGCCCAGCGTGAATGTTGCTAGGTCGACAGTCATGCAAAGTGCTGGATCTCGACCCACTTCATTGCGTTTTGCTTGGGGTAGCGTGGGAGGTTGCGTGGGGTGGGGCGTGGGTGGAAATTCGCTAATCGTGATCCCATTCGGGCCCTGCGGTCTGAAAATTGTCCTGGTTTGGGCGTTTGTTTTGGTGGTGAGCGATTTTAGGCAGTTCTCGGTGGATCATAAAAAATGATTGACTCGGGCGATTTGGTGGGTTACTATTGGTTGCATTCACGTTAACGCACACGATAAGTTGTTTTTGCAAGCTGGTGCCGATTTTTGTTGTTGGTCTGTGATTTATTTCCTGAAATGCGTTGTAAAATGATTACTGTCAAAGATATAGCTCAGCAGGCGGGGGTCTCTCACACCACGGTTTCGTCGGCGCTCAATGGTTCTGGACGAGTCAGCCCCTCCACCGCTCGCCAGATCCGGGCCTTGGCTGAGGAAATGAAATATCAGCCGCGCGCTGCGGCCCGATTGTTGCGAGCTCGACGTACGGGCGCGGTGGGGCTGCTCTTGCTGGATCAGACGCTTGAGGAAATATCGCTATCTGGTTGGATGGGCCCGCTACTCACAAGTTTTCTCAGTGGCTGTGCCGCGCGATCCACGCAATACATGGTTGAGTTTCTGACATTTGATAGTACTGGTGTCAGTGGTGGTAGCGACGCGGCGGCGGTCGGTGAATTACGGCCGCGCCATTTGGATGAACGTCTGGTGGATGGGCAGATTATTGCCGGGCACTTCGGCGCGGAAGTGGCGGGCCGAGCGGATTCGTTTCGGTCGTGGTTTGATAACCAGACACAACCAGTGGTCACGCTGGATGAGGCATCGGATCATTGCGTGCTGTCGGCGACTGATCAAGGGATCGCGCAGGCGGTTCAATTGCTCGCAGCGCACGGCCATCGTCGTATTGCCCTGGCGACCGGCAGTATGAATTATCCGCTGAACCAACTTGCCCGCAAGGGGTTTGAATCGTCGGTCGAGCGATTCGGGCTGAGTGTCGATCGCGATCACTGGTTGGTTGACCTCGGGGCCCTCGATCGTCAACAACGAATGCAAAGGTATCTGCAATGGGCCAGGCAGGTGCTTAACCCGGCTGAAGTTTCGAAAGAAGAACGACCGACGGCGGTGGTCTGCACGGATTCGATGATTGCCCATGCTTGCATTCATGCGGCGAGCCAGTACGGCTTGCAGGTGCCGCGTGATTTGAGCGTCATCGGTTGTGGGCCTCTGCTCGATGCGGAGAAATGTTATCCGCGCATCACATCGTTGCACCCTGATTATGCAGGGCTAGTGCGCGAAGCGCTCGACATGATTGAGTCACGCGTGCAATGGAACAACAACCATTCGACGCGCAAAGACGATGCTTCGTATGCCCCCGAGACGCGTGTTGTGGTTCCGCAATTGATCGAACGTGAAACGGTTGGTCGGGCGCCGGAATAATTGAGAGTCACGTTTTTTTGAATCCGTTACGCGACCCGTCACATGATTTGTATCGACTCGTATTCGTTTGCCTTTGCATTTATGAGTTCAATCTAAGGGAGTAACCATTATGGCCGTATCTTTTCATCATAAAGCCAGTCTGTTTCTTTTGGGTCTGTTAACCAGTATCGCCATCACACGCGCCGATGGTGCGATGATGATATCGGTGGGAGACACGGCGCCGACGACCGACATCGTGGCTTCGCAAACCACTACCTCCAACGGTTACCAGTTGCGCAATACCCCGACCAGTTATCGTAATTACGGGCAAAGTTTTCAGTGGCTTGGCGGTGAGATGCTTGACCGCATTACCTTGCAGTTAAACAACGCTGGTGCGGTGGGGGCTTCGGCACCGGGAGCCAACATTCAGTTAGAGATTTTTGAAGTTTTCAATCAGTTTTCCGATGCTCCGACTAACCCGACGCCGATATCGATTCAGACCGCGGTGCTGCCGGCATCGGGCATGGCCAATGATAAATATCTGACTTTTGATATTGATGATGTGGCCTTGGATGATCTGTCGTATTACATGTTTTTTCTCACATTGACGGACGCCGCTGATGCCAATTTGCAAGTGACATTCCAGGTCGGGGTGCATGCCTCGTACGGTAACGGCAAAATTATTATGCAAGACAACACGACGACCTATTCGGCACAGGCCAATGACCTTGTGTTTTATCTTCAGTCCACACCCGTGCCTGAGCCGGGATCGCTGGGTTTGCTGGCGTTTGGTGGACTGTTGTTGTCACGCGTCAAGCGTCGGGCTTAAACCGGTGTCACGGAACAATCGATAATACGATGTTGACCTACATTACCCCTACTATTTTAAAATCGACGCGTCGACGTTCAGTTCGTGGTTGTCGTTCAGGTCGTCATACGGCCTTCACCTTGATCGAATTGCTCGTGGTGATATCCATCATTTCGGTGCTGATCAGTATTCTGTTGCCTGCGCTGCGAGCCACGCGTAATGCGGCGCAAGATTCCATTTGCTTAAGTAACCTCAGGCAACTCGGCATTCTTTTTGAGGTTTATCTGAACGATCACAATCAACGTATCCTGCCATCGACCACATTTTTTAACTGGGGTGGGCATGAGCCAGTCCATCCTCGCGCATGGACGTTGCCATACGACGAGCGACCGATGTATTACCTGATGGGGCGTGAGCCTAATCTGGGAATCTGTCCACGCGATGAAGATGGCACATCCATCAACGTCGGCGGCGGTGATACTGTCTGGCAAGCGACTGGCACCAGCTACTCGTGCAATCTGTATGTCACGCTCACCTCAAGCCTCACTCATGTTGAGACCATAGATCGCGTCGAAGAGCCAACCCGCACGTTGTTGTTCGGTGATGTGCCGTTCGTCATTGGCGATCCCAACATGGCTGGCACGTACAGCACCTGGCCGGTTTACACCAACCACTACACGTGGCATTCGAAGAATGAATGGAAAAACAATGTGAGTTTCATGGACGGCCACGCCAAGATGCAATTGATCGAAGCTGCCACGTTTGAGACCAAAGACTATCGCTGGCGACCGACCGATTTGTAATCTTCTACCGATCATCGCACGCTGCGCGCCGAATGGTTCACGGTTCACGGTTTGCAGTTTCCAGTTTGCGTTGGGCCGGACCAATTCCACACATCTTCTATTGCGATCATGCCTATGCCTCTATCCTATCGCCAGCGTTTGATTACCTTGATCCTATTCATCGGCCTCGGTTGGTTGGCGCTAACTGTTGCGGTTGCCTCTGCGCAGACGGTTTACGTGGATGGTGATCAAGGCGTGGATACGCATGATGGAACAGCCACCGCCCCTTACGCGACGTTGGAAAAAGCATTGCGTCACCCGCAGGTCAAGGAGATCATCCTTCGCGGGACGGTGCGTCCCAAGGGCACGGTAACCATCACGGGCCGACGGATTCGCATAGTGGGCGAGTCGGCCAAGCCCGTCGCCAAAGCACCGGAAAAATCGCGAAAAACTTCGGGAAATACAGGGAAAATCGTGGGGAAGGTGGGGGGGCTGGGGGGGCAGGTGTTGGCGTCGGTGTTATGGGATGACTGGGTGCGTGACGAGGAAGCCACAAAAGGCAAGGTGTTGTACCAGCGCGAGGCAAGCGAAGAGCCGCCGGTGTTGTGGCAGAACGAGCCAGTCGATGCGCTGGGGATGTGGTCAAAATTGAAAAAGGTGGAGACGCGCGCCGAGTGTGTTGACGAAGCGGGCACGTGGATGTTTGAAGACGGCCGGGTGACGGTACATCCGTTGGACGGTGGCGATCCGGGATCAACCATTGAGTGGCCGAAAAACCAATTCGGGCTGATGGCCATGTTCGGTGAATTGGAACTGGAAAATATCCACGTGCGCGGCGCGGTGGTTAATGGCGTGAACGTCTATGTGGGACGGCTGTTGGCGACCGATTGTGTCATGGCCAACAACGGTTTCAACGGCATCGGAGGTACGCGTGGTTGCGGAATTCGGGCTGTACGCTGTTATGGGTTGAGCAATAACAATGACGGATTCGGCTTGCACAACAACGCGTTCGGGCAGTTCATTGATTGCGTCGCGAAAAACAACGGCGATGACGGATTCAGTCCGCATGAAAATT
The DNA here is from genome assembly GCA_030426385.1 of Phycisphaerae bacterium. GTDB lineage: Bacteria > Planctomycetota > Phycisphaerae > Phycisphaerales > Phycisphaeraceae > JAUHYI01. The sequence goes on along the minus strand of JAUHYI010000076.1, from coordinate 8,271 downwards.
GCGTCATGATCCTGCGTGGATGTTTGAGCCAGGGCAACATGGATCGTGGCGTGGTCGCGATCGAAGGGGCGACGCTCATCATTGAAGATAGCAAAATTTACGACAACGGCGGCCAGAATTTCAGTCTGGAAGGCAAAGACACGCGCGGCTACGTTGACCACGTGATCGCGCAGAATGCTGGACCTGAACAGCCAAACGCTCGTGTCATCAACGGGGCCAAATTGTTGATGCACGCTTTTGAGGATAAGACTGGCCACCCGGTCCAACCCGTGACGCCAGGTCATGGCGTCGTTCATCAGACCTCACCTAACCCGACTGCGAGTCCGTAATCATGTTGACGAGATTGATGAGATTGACGATGTTGAGCAAACCCTATCCGCATCATTCGTGGCAAGTGTTTTTTGTCGGCATGGTGTTTGTCGTCATGGTGGGAACGCTGGCATGTCACGCCCGGGCGCAGCCCGAACCAGTCATTGATGTGGACGTTCAGGCCTTGATCGATGATGCAATTCGCCAACACAAGACGCGCGTCGATCTGCCGCCGGGCCGAATCATGATGGGCCAACGTGTGATCCGCATCAAAGGCGTGAAGGGTAATCCAGGTGAAAACACAGGAGAAACTACGGGGAAAAACGCGGGGGAAAACGTGGGGGGGAGTGTGGGGGGGACGGGTGGATTGACGATCAGTGGGCCGAGGACGACGCTCGTATTTGCCAATCATGATCGGGTAGCCCTGTCTATTGAAGCCAGCGATCGCGTTACGCTCAAAGGTTTCACGATGGATTTTGATCCGTTGCCGTTCACACAAGGGACCGTCACTGCAGCCGCGGACGATCGAAGTTGGATCGAATTCCAGGTGCATGAGGGTTATCCGGAATTGGCTGGCAAATTTCTTGTCACTCGTGCCCACGTGTTTGAGCCGAATCGCGTTCGATTGAAAGCCACCGCTCCGGACGTGTACGCATCCGAACTCAAGGTGATCAGTCCCACGGTGGGCCGCTTGATTTTTAATCATCCTCATTCGTCGCTGATGCACATTGAACCGGGCGATCGACTGGTGCTCAACCAGCGTGGGCCTGTGGGTATTCATGTCGATACGGCATCCAACATTCGCATTGAGGACGTGACGATTCACGCGGCTCCCGGTGCTGCGGTGATCTGTCGATTCATGCGGGGCGACAACTATTTTAAGTATGACGTGGTGCCTGGTCCCACCCCGATCGGCGCCAGTCAGCCGCGGCTTATGTCCACGTGTGCCGATGCATTCAACTATGCCTATGCTGATCAAGGTCCGACGCTTGAAGATTGCGAATTCACGTTACAGGGCGACGACTCAGTGAACCTGCACGGCGTGAGTCTGCCGGTGCTTGCCAGGTTGTCGGATCAATCGTTCATCACCGCCAGGCCGTACGGCTCTGAGCCGGGCTATGCGTATGTGCTGCAATCCGGCGCGGCGATACGTTTTTTATCCCACAAGGATTTTGCTGTTCTGGAACGCGCCACACTCGCCGCATGGACGGAGTTGCAACCCGACGATCCATTCATCACCGACGCGTTGTCAGCGACATGGAATAGCATGCGACCCGAAGCCACGCGCCGCAATCCTTTGGTGACCTATTATCGCATCGATCTCGAGGAGCCGGTTCCATTTGAGCCGGGCATGTATCTCGATATTCCAGGCATCGCCTGCCCGGGCTTTGTGATTCGCGGCAATCATTTTCACGACCATCGTGCCCGTGGCCTGCGCATCATGGCCGTCGACGGGCTGATCGAAAACAACATCATCGAACGCGTCAAAAGTGCAGGTATCACGTTAGGCCCGGAGTACACGTTTTGGCATGAGGCCGGTTGGGTTGAAAGCATTACTGTGCGTCACAATGTGATTCGTGACACCGGGCAGGGTGCGTTGCTCACGGGCGACAATGAAAACTCCGATGTTCCGATTGCGATCTACTATCGACATCCTGAACACGAAAAAGCCACCACGTTTCCGCCTAGCAATCAGAATATCAGCATCGAAAATAATGAGATTCACGCGCTCGAACTGCCCATGGTTTCTGTGCGTGCGGCCCATGCGGTGATCGTGCGCGATAACACGTTTAAGCTCGATGGCAACATACATGGCAGCGCTGATGTTGATACTGGTCCCAGCACGGAGGCCGACGCCAATCAGCTTGGCGTTGAAGCACTGCATGTTTCTGACGTGCACGTTTCGGGGAATCATTGGTGACATACCAATCAGGCTGTCGGTATTACATGAGCTACCCAACGTGAACCTTGCTTGATTGGAAATTTAACCAAAATATTTTAAGTATGTGTGGCTATTTAGGTTTGGACGTGCTGCTGCCGATGACCAGGCGAGTGGGTGTGGACAGTCTTCCAATGTTGCTATCCTTGTCTCGCATCTGCGCGATCAGCCATTGCGCGCCGACTTCGCCGATGTGATGTGATTGAGCATCTACCGTCGTCAGAGACAGTTCGGTTTCATTGCCCCATCCGGTTATTGAAATGTCTTCAGGCACACTCAAGCCGCGAACAGATAGCAAGGCAATCGTTTTGCGTGCGAAGTCGTCGTTCACGCAAACGATGGCGCTGGGTCGGCTATCGCTTGTGACTAAATCATTGACATACTTTTCAATGTGCGTATGCCATCGCTCCACGGCACGATCGGTCATCGTGATCTGGTCGGCCGGTGAGGGCTGCAATATCCATTGTGGTTGCGCTGGCCATCCTGCAAGGTGGGTTTCGAGAAGGAATGCCTGAAGGCGTTCGAGTTGACTACGTGATTGCATGCCACTGCCGAGATAGCCAATGTGGCGGTGGCCCAATTCAAGCAGGTGGCGCACCAGCATTCGCGTGCCTTGCGCGTGGTCGGCGGTCACGACGGCAATGTTTGGATCATCAACGCTTCCAGAGAGACAGACCGCGGGGATGCGACGGTGATGAAGAAAGTCAGTCAGCGCAGGCCGGACTGGCGGCATCAAGGCCACGCCGGTGAAGCGGCGACCGATACTTTGGCGCACATATCGAATAGCCTCGGAATCACCAAGCCCGGTCGGGCCCAGTAGCAGGTCATAGTTGCGCGCGGTCAATGCCTGTTGAAACGCGTGATAGGTTTGGGCACTGATTTGTTTGGGAGACTTGCTCAAGTCGCGGAACAAAGAGTCGGCCATGGGCAGAAGCAGGATGGTCCGTTCGGCATCGCCTGCCGCGGTGCGATAGGGGCGTGGCGAAACGCCTATCGCTTTGGCGGCATCCCACACCCGCTGGCGTGTGGCTGCGCTGACGCCCGGATAGTGGTTCATCACTTTGGAAGCGGTCGCTTTGGTGACTCCTGCGCGAGCGGCGATGTCGGCTAAGCTCATTTGGGCACGTGTGTTTCTATAAAGTTTCTTTTTCTAGTGAGCGAACTCAAAAATTGTTTAGATGAATATTATAAACCCAATATTGGTAATGCCACAAGGATGTTTCCATATTGTTTTTTGCGCGATTGCCTGTTGATGGGCACGCGGCGCGAGTTACGATGCATTAGATCGCCGACGACTCCTCGTCCGTTTGCACGGCAAAATATTGCAGGAAACTCACCTATGTTGACATCGAAACAGGTCCAATCATTTCATGAACACGGCTACCTTGCCGTTCGCCAAGCCGTTGATGCTGACGGTCTCGCTCGGCTACGTGATGCGGCAGATAAGATGCTTGAGCGAAGTCGGGCGACACCCGCCGAGGGCGATGCGGTCTTCGATACAGCCGTCGGCCACAGCGCTGAAACGCCTCGGCTCAACCGTGTCAACCATCCCGTGGCCGAGCACCCGGCTTTTGCTGACGTTGCCATCAGCGAGCGCATTCTGGATAGCGTTTGCGCCCTGATCGGACCCGATGTGAAGTTCCATCACTCCAAGCTCAACATGAAGATCGGTGGTGGTGGTTTGGAGATCGGCTGGCATCAGGATTTCGTATTCTTTCCTCACACCAATTTCGATTTGCTCGCTTGCGGCATTGCGCTTGACGATTCAGACACCGGCAACGGGTGCTTGATGGTCGTACCCGGTACGCACAAGATTGGCGTCCTGAATCATCGTGATGTTGACGGAAAGTTCACTGGAAAAATTACGGATGCCCTCGATGTGTTTGATCCCGACACGGCCGTACCGATCGAGTTGAAAGCGGGAGACATGAGTATTCATCATGTGATGGTGGTTCACGGCTCTGCACAGAACAACAGCACGCGGCCGCGCCGCTTGTTCATCAATCAGTATGCTGCCAGTGATGCAATTCAACTGGATTATCGCCCACCAGCCAATGATTTTGTAGGCAGAGTTTTGCGAGGTAAATCGATAACGCATGCCCGTCTTGCGGGTGATGTTTCGTTGCCATTGCGGGGATCTGTGGAGAAAAACAGTTCTATTTTCAAACGCCAGAGTATTGTGTCGAAATGAAAACGCGACGTAAACCTGCATTACCTGTTGCGAATAATTTCAGGCAAGTATGTGCCGGGTTTGCTGACATGGGCGAGTTTTGAGATGTGATGCCGACCCCACAAAACCACGCATGTGGTGAGATAGTTAGTCGCCGCCTTTATGGCGGCGCGAATCGTCGGGCAAACGCAGGGCATCACGCCGCAATAAAAGCGGCGGCTAACACGATTTCAAAAGTGGGATACGTCTGAAGCATCGGTATTAAGGGCCGTCCTTGGGTAGGCGATGTTTAATCAGTTTTGAATTCAGTTGGGTAGTTCCAGGTCCACGAGGCCCCGGGTGGAAACGAGGACATGGCGATACATCGCTTGTTGCGCAATTTCGGGCTGGCGCTTGCGCAGTGTAGCAACGAGGTCGCGATGGCTGGGATGTTTCCATGTAGAGGTGGGTAAGACCACGCCTATTCGCGCATGTTGTTCGATATAGCGCGTGATGAAATGATGGCGTTGGGCCAACTCTTGCAGAACAGTGTTGCCGCTGGCTTCAACAATTAATGTGTGGAAGGCGATTTCGAGTTCGACATACAGCGCGGGATTTGTCGCGGGCTCTTCGTTTTCAGCGTCGAGTTGATCCGCTAATTTTTCCAGTTGTTGGAACTGATCTTCGGTCAGTTGTTGGCACGCCAGTTTTGCGGCCAACGCTTCGAGCCAGGCGCGCACGAGCGAAGAGTCAAGGAATTCTTTCGTGCTGATGTTGCGGATGTATGTGCCCGATCGCGGACGGCGTTCGAGAATACCGACGGTTGTCAGGTCGTCGAAAACCTTGCGCACCACGGTAGGCGTGGCCTTGAGTTGCATAGCGATCTCGGCGACGCGTATACGCTTGTTGGGGGCTATATCACCGTTGCGTATCGCTCGTAACAGCAAAGTTCGACACTGGGCTTCGGTGATTTTTTTCTTCGATTTCACGTGGTTTTTTAGGGGTTTTTTTAAACTGAACTTTCAGTTATACGTTTTGTTGATTCAGTTTTCAACCCGAGATACGATAAATCGTGAGTTAGCGATACCCTCCGATATGCCTTCGGAAATAACCCTTTGGATAACTTGTGATGTCTCGATCTGCGCCTGCTGCTTCCGCCGCGTTGTTGCCGTCGCTGCATACTGCTGCGGTGGCTGAGCGTGAGTTGTTTGATAGCAAACTTCGGGGTTTTGTCCCGCCGACGGTTTTCGATGTGCACGCCCATCTTTTCAATACGGATCACGGACCTGCGGCAGCCGATGAGCCGCGTGTATTCGATGTTGCAACATATTCGAGTTACATGCATTCATGGATGGGCGATCTCGCGCCGCAGGCGGGATTGTTTTTTGGGTTTCCATCGCGTGGCCATGACACTGAACCAGATAACGCGCTGGTGCTGCACGAGGTGAAACAATCAGGCTCTCGCGGATTGCTATTGGTGCGACCCACTGATGACCCTGATCAGGTTGCGGCACGCGTGGCGACAGAAGGGTGGGCGGGTTTTAAGGTCTATCACTTTTATGCCAATCGGCCTGACACGTTCAATGCATCGATGGCAGAATTTTTGCCCGACTGGATTTGGCAGATTGCGGATCGTTTCGGGTTGGTGATCATGTATCACATGGTGCGTAGCCATGCGTTGACTGATCCAGAAAATCAACGCGAGATTCGCGCGGCATGTTTGCGTTATCCCAATGCAAAATTAATTTTGGCCCACGCGGCCCGCGGGTTTTGTGCGGACCATACGATCGACGGGATCGATGCAGTCGCTGATCTCGACAACGTATTCTTTGACACCTCCGCGATCGCTGAGCCGGGTGCGCTCATGGCGATTCTGCAACGCACCGGCTCGCGCCGATTAATTTTCGGCAGTGATTTTCCGATCAGTCAGATGCGTGGGCGTAACATCAGTTTAGGCGATGGGTTTTTCTGGGCATACGACACCAATGTCGATTTCACCGATTGGGCGCACGGCCAACCCATGCTCAACGGCATCGAATGTCTATTGGCACTTCGGCAAGCGGCCCGGCTATGTCACTTGCGCGATGACGATCTGGAACATATTTTTTCAGGCAACGCCCAGCAACTACTCACCCCCCACATTCCCCCCCCCACACACACCCACATTCTCTCCCACGCATCCCCCCGCGTTTCACCTTGCAAGCCTACGGGTAATCGCACACAAGCGCGATATGATTTCGCCAAAACGATCATTCCCGGCGGGACGCAATTGCTCAGCAAACGCCCGGAAATGCAGGCCCCCGATGCGTGGCCGCCGTATTATTCCCAGGCGAAAGGGATAGAGGTCGTTGATCTTGATGGCCGACGGTACAAGGATTTTTCCGTCTGCGGCATTGGGGCGACGTTACTGGGTTTCAGTGATCCGGATGTTGATGCTGCTGTCGCACGCCGTGTGATGATGGGGTCGATGTCGACGTTGAATCCTGTGGACGAAGTGGAACTGGCAGAGCTTTTACTTGCGTTGCATCCATGGGCGCAGCACGTTCGTTTTACGCGCAGCGGTGGCGAAGCGATGGCGGCTTCAGTTCGCATCGCCCGCGCGTCGACGGATCGCAGTTGTGTGGCGTTTTGTGGTTATCACGGTTGGGCGGATTGGTACATTGCCGCGAATTTGCCGTCACGTAAAAGTGATAGACAGAACAGTGAGCAGAACGATACACAAAATAACGGTGGCAATGACAAGCTCAGCGGCCACCTGTTGCCAGGTCTGGAACCGGCAGGCGTACCCAGGCAATTAGCGGACACAGCTTTTCCGTTTTCGTATAACAAGCTTGAACAACTTGAAGCGATTGCCAAGGCACATGGCGATGACCTGGCCGCGATCGTGATGGAGCCAACGCGTTATGATGATCCGCAGCCGGGATTTTTAGAAGGCATTCGGGAAATCGCTGATCGTATAGGCGCAGTGTTGATTTTTGATGAGATCACGATTGGCTGGCGGATCACGCAAGGCGGGGCTCATCTCAAATATGGCGTGAACCCAGACATTGCTGTTTTCAGCAAAGCGACGGGCAACGGGTTTCCGATCGCTGCGATCCTTGGCACCGAGCGATGTATGTCAGCGTGTCAAAAATCGTTCATCAGTTCAACGATGTGGACCGAAGGTATCGGGCCCGCCGCCGCATTGGCGGCCATTCGAAAAATAGTGAAATTCGATGTGGCCGCACACGTCAATCAAATTGGTGAACTCTATCAGGAAGGTTTGCGAAAACTTGCGGCGAAGCATGGCATGCCGATGCATGTGGGAGGGCGGTATGCATTGAATCACATCGGTTTTGATTGCCCCGAACCTGCGGCAGTGTTGACGCTATACACTCGGCTTATGCTCGAGCGTGGCTATCTCGCGGGCGGCGGGTTCTATCCCACTTTTGCCCACCAGCCCCATCATGTTGAAGACTACCTGACTGCGACTGATGATGCGTTTGCCGTTATCAAAAAAGCGATCAATGCGGGTGATGTCCTTGAGCGAATCGACGGCAAGGTCAAACACACTGGCTTTGCCCGCTTAACCTAGGCTGAGTTAGGTTGGCATAAACTGAACCAGATTGATATGGATTAGCTTCAATGTCGGCCGCTGGCATCGATGAAGAGGCGTGTGTGGTGGTGTGTAGGGGGGGGGGAGTGGGGCAGATGCAATTCGAAATAGCGTGAAGGTTCATGTCACCCAATTGGCGATGGTTTTGCCGAACGCCACATCCATCGCGTGATAGGTTGCGGGTTGAAGGTGGAGTCCGTCATCGATATACCATTTTGTATCCTGATCGATCAACGCATTGATGTTCACAAACAAATCAGTTGGGACAAGTTTGTTTTT
>JAUHYI010000075.1 GCA_030426385.1 Phycisphaerae bacterium | reverse complement strand
CCGCATCGCAATCCGGACTGGTCACTTAAGTGACCAGTCCAGCGCGAGTATCATTAGGACAGAAATTACGCAAAACGCTCTAGCACGAGATGGAAACGCGAGCACTTGTCGTAATTCATATAACGCATGAGTTCTAAACGGAATTGGTATTTAGACACCACAGGCAATAAACGGGAACTCCCAGCTTTTTATTCGGATGCCATTAGATTCTCGTGCGTGACATCCCGTTAGCCGCCGCCCTTGGGCGGCGCGTGGCCGTCAATAAACCCCTGCCCCACACACCCGCGCCCCTGACACTCGCGCCGCCCAAGGGCGGCGGCTAACATGCGCGTTCTAAATGGAATGGTGGCATCGCTTTTAACTTTTAACCATTAACTCGCTTCCGCCCCGCGTCGACGCATCACGCTCATCGACACGGCCACCAGTCCCATCGCGGCCAGGCTGGTCGTCACCGGTTCGGGGATGGCTGACAGGGTGACCGCATCCAGCCCACCGCTGGCATGCATGTTGACCACAATCTTGTCGAAATCGAAGCCGTCGAACAGATATTCGTCGACGCCGTTGTCGCCCATGTTGCGAAAATAGTGGGTGTAGACGGGTACATTAGCCAGGAAAAAACTCACATAGTTGCGGTTTTCGTCCGTATCGACATAGGCCATGCTGCCGCCGTTGTAGACGCGATCCATGCTGAACGTGATGGAGCCGCCGCCGGCCTCGTCGTCGGGATGACGGATACGGCCGTCGCGGGTTCGTTCGTTTCGCTCGGCGATGATCAACAGGTTGCCGCGCTCGACATTGTTGTTTCGGCCGTACCTTCGGCTGTCGGTGCGCAGGTCATTGTCGCCGCCTGAATAGTTCAGCGAATCGAACGCGGTGCCGATGTCGAAATTTTTATTGGGATTGTCGACTTCAATATTCACGCCCCAGTTGGCGTATTCGTTATCGATGATCTGGCCCTTGCGAATGGGATTGCCCATCGCATCGGTGTCAAAATCCATGGTGATCGCCTGGGCCTGGGGGGCTGCGATCAAAAACAAGCCGCCAAGAACGCCAGCGGAAATCGTGCATAGACGGGGATAGCCAATCATGGTCTTTCTCCTGAAACCATTGAAAATTACAAGACCCGCCCAACAGCACGCGCTTTTACAGGCTTGCGTGCTTACGCGCTTGGCGGTTCTCATTCAACCGCTATCGTTATCGGTCGTTTGGGCGCACTAAATAACCTCCCGACGCACCACACACAGAAAAAATACTTTGCCGATCAATCCCGCAGCGAGCGCACGCCGTTCTGCGTACTGATCACCACATGCTCGATCCAGCGCTGGCGAATCACCTCGCTGTGGGTCTGCATGTGAAACACCAGCTCCAACGACGCGGCGTTACTAATCAGGTACAGGCATTGGCCCAGCACGCTCATCATCAATAAATCAGGGTCCAGATCCGCGCGACAATGCCCGCCAGCGATCGCTTGTTCCACCAACGGCTTCATGCGCTGTCGGCTTGTCTGAATCACGCCCGCCGCTTGGCGCAAGGTTTTCAATCCTTGAGCGCCACGCAGGTTTTCCCACATGAGCATCCGAACGAACGCGGGGTGCTCCACACAAAATCCGAAAAATGAACGTGCCAAACTATCAATGAACACATCCAGCGTGTCCGCGTGCTCCGACAGTTGGTTGGCGATGTCCGTCAACTGGCCGTAAATATCGTCCAGCACTTCCAGGTACAACCGATCCTTGGATTCAAAATAGTGATACACCAATCGCCGATTGACCCCCGCAGCGTCGGCGACCTGTTGCATGCTGGTCGCGTCCAGCCCGGATGCGGCAAACGCTTCACTGGCATGAGCCAAAATCACGCAACGCATATCCGCTGAATCATCATTCGCCGGTCGGCCTCGGCTTCGCTCCGAGCCTGTGCCAGATGATGCCGATGCCGAAGCTGATGCTGATGCATCTTTTTGAGGGGTTGGGGAATTGTCAGACATCACGCCATCCTAGCAACAGCCCCGCCCGTTCGCTGGCCGATCAACCCACGAAAAAAACGACCCGAGCCTGGCTTGCACAGCCGCGCTCGGGTCGCTAATTCGTGTGTTCATCGTAATAGGCTTGCCGATCAGGCCGCCGACACGTGCCGACGACGACGCATCATCAAGGGCATCGCCACACTGCCGATCAGCAACAACGACGCAGGCTCAGGAATGTTCGACCCGATGGCATTGATCGTGCCACCGATGGCCAACGATTGAATTTCGGTATCACCCAGTAGTGGTAGATTAACCGTGCCCAACACCACATTGGCCAGCGAAGCATAACCCTGGCCGGTCCCGTTGATGCCAAGGATCACATCCGCGCCGGTACCAGAAAAATCAACCGCACCCGTATACAACGTCTGGGGCAACTCGCCAACAACTTCCGACCCGAGAAGCGAATTAGGATCCAAGCCGAAGAAAATCAGGTCCGCGAGCACGAACAAGCCTTTGTTCGTCTGGATATCGATGACGGTGATTTCATAGTCCACGCTGTACTGATCAAAGCCGGTATCGATGGAGGTCGGACTGGTCCAACTGTCATCACTGCCATCGGTGAACGCGGAAAACGTCCAGGCCACCGGGTTGGCTGCCTGAGCTATTGAACTCATGCCGATCGCACCAGCAATCGCCAGGGTCCAGGCCATCGTGGCCGCCAAATAACGCTTGGGAATCATAAAGAACCTCCATAAAAGGATAAAAAAACCGAGCACCCCCACGTATAAACACTGCATTTTTCAAGATTTACACAAACCGGGCCGGTGGGGGTAGGCAAGGCAGGGGCCACGTGGAGGGTAATGCGGGCGGGAACCACCGGCATATCACATGGCTGTGAATTAAAGATACCCAGACCGACCCAGCCAGTCAAGAAAAATTCACCAATCCCTGAAAAATAGCCAGCCCATCCGCCCGCGCAAGCGTTTTACCGGAAAATCTCACCCAAAATACCCAGACCTAACCCCACCAGATACCAAACCCAACAAAAACTCGCGCGGTAACGGCCGCCCCACATAACACCCCTAGATATAATTAACTAACTTAGAAAGTCTTAGAAAGTTAATCTTGACGGTATTAATCAATTTGCTTAACGTCACAACTAAAGCGATGACGTAAAAGCCGTCTGGTTTTGTGTAGTCAAACATTACACAAAGTCTGCAAATTGATGATTCCGACCATTGTTTTTGCACACAATAACGTCGATATTGCCTTTATGTTTCCAACGTTTCGCTTTAACGTGCTAGCACCACAAAGGTAAAACACATGGCCTCGGCAGATGTAACTTTCCAGCTCGGCAAACAACAATCGGCAGACTTAAAGGCACTCATGGATACCGAAGCATCCGTGTTGGTGCAACTAAAACAGGCCATTGAGAATTCACCCGATGTTCCACTGACTCTCGACGCACTCAGTGAGTGTTTCGACAAGACACTGAATAATTCTTCGTCCGCAGGATCTGCTTTTCGTGTCGTCGTCGGCTTGACCCAATTGATACGCCAAACCCATGTCGATGTCGACGACCTCGTCCAAAATTTGCCCGAATCAATGTTGTCAACCGACCCAGACGAGAACACAAAAACTCGCGAAGCGTGGTCAGCAATTGCAGACAGTCTTAAATCACTTCTCCAGTGCGAAAAAATTCATGTTGCCATTAAAGCGCAAGGGCTTGCATATGATTATGCAAATCTTTATCGCAGCGCAAAAATCATGACGGACATCCGACCGGTGTTTGACGCCAGTGCCGAACAAATATTTGGCTCTATCGTATCTTTTACACTACGGCTTGATTTTGACAGCCGTGACGGCGACCACAACTTAAGCGTTGCGATGGATCAAGGTGACGTCAAAAAGCTTATGGAAGAATGCGAGCGAGCACTAAGAAAAGCACAGACAGCTAAATCATATGTCTTGGACCACGAGCACATAATCATTGCTGGAGATAAAGCATGATTTATGTAGAACAAGCCGATTCGCTTTTGGTCGACTTGAACAATTCAATGCCTCCGCACGGGAAAGTGCGAACCCGGGAAAGTGCTACCGATAGGTATGCCAATAATGATCCTTCACAAATTTATCGTGAATGGTCTGCCTCTAATGTTGTCCAGTTTAATTTTGGTCGCCGCCTGCGTCTTGTTGAAGCGGACAAACCCCGCAACCGCCTTGACTCTTTTTGTAAATTTTATGGCTACTTTCGCATTATCTCCGCAATAGCCCGCCCTTCCGAAAACGATAGCCCTTCCCCTAAAACTCCCGCAGTCGACCAGCCACAACTAGCGCCAGGCGCCGACCAATTGGCCGAAGCAATACTCAATCCATCAACGTTGCAAGAGCAGCTTAAGGCGGCTGTTTTTGAGGCGGAATTTACCCAATTTAGTGCCACGCAAGACGCTTCGGTTGGCGTGCGGTTAATTGAACTGGCGCTAGAGTGGCGAGACCTAGACGATTTGGACATGGAGCCGGTGGTCTGGTCGGCAATTCGTACTGGCGCTTCGATGATTCCACTTGAAAAAGTAGACTTGCTTACGCCATTGCTTGAGCCTGGCCACAATATTGAAACCACACTTGTAACCTTAAAAATGGTCTATCGAATTTTTGAGGCCGAGCCGCCAACAGCTCCTGACGCCTATCCTGCGTTGGCAGACAATGTTTTAGAAATTGCTAACGCTTTTTTAAACAATTATGCCGTGGTAAACGATCGCGACGCGGCTGCGGCCCAGTTGTCCGTTGTCGCATTAGCAACGATGTGGAGTAGCCAACTTGCCAAAGCAACTGAGCTTGTTGCTGGGCTTAGTCATTGGTGGTTTAAGTCGCAGGTTATTGACGATTTGAAAATCTTGCTTAACGATTGGGTTTCAAATCAACCCATGGTTGCTCGAGAATCACACATCCAGTTTTTAAAAGACCATGTAATTAAAATTGAAGAGTCGTATTCCGGAGATCGACGTGCCAGCAGTCAGTCTAAGAAGTGACCCTATTGAACGTTTTGACGGTGATGTAGTCGGTGAATGTTCCGCACCGGCAAGTGGTTTTGTAACACACGTTGCATTACTTGAATCGCCAGGCAAACTGTCCCAAAAAACGCCCGTTTCCGTTACCCACATGGGGCCGCCGCTAAACAAGGGCCAACTCTCTGTCGATGTCGCTGGATGGGCCGAATTAACTGCCGACGAGCGAAAAAAACTGGCCGTGTGGAAACAAAAACGACTCGACGAGGACACTCCGAGTTCATATGTCGTTTCGCCAGCATGGCAACGAATCGAAAACAAGAAAAACAAACGTGTTCGGCGGTGGCAATACAGCTGCGCGGGTTTTGTTTTGGCTGGCTATAAGTTCGCCGTTCACGTTACATTAGTTGAAGAAAACGGGCAATTGCCAGAAGTAGACTTAAAAACCTTGAAAAAGGCATATCCTCACAACGACCAACTTGATGACGCACATGCCAGAACAATCGTGGGTCTCACAGGCGATGGCCCTTGGCGAATCATTTTGGCCGGTTATGTAATTCATGCCCTTAATCGAGATTCTGGTTTAATTCGCAAAGAACCCTATAAACCTAAGCCGGGTGACGAAATTTTTATATAGCAATTCGTTTGCGCATCCAACACGTCAAGTGTTTTGTTAATCCCGCATTGCGCCATTTTTCGCCCCTACCGCTCGATAACACGACCTATCTATATAGATCAATATAGATCACGACAAAATCACGGTTCTCACTTACCCGCCACGCGCCGCAGCGCGGGCAGGATCCTGCTCTGCAATCGCGCGAGCATGGCCTGCCAGTCGGTCGCTTGTTGTTTTAACTGGCGTTTGCCCGCATCGGTCACGTGATAAATTTTGCGACCACGTTTCGTCTGGCGATCCCACGTCGCAGCCACCAACCCCCCCGATTCCAAACGATGTAATAACGGATACAGCGTTCCGGCTGCAATGGTTTGCCCGCTCAATTGGTTGATTCCCTTTTGCAGCGCGTAGCCATGATGCGGATGATCGACCAGTAGGCTGAGCACTAACAGGTCGAGGCTGCTGCGTAGCAGGTCGCGAGATTGGCCTGATGGGGTCGTCACGCCCACAATATATCGAAATTCGATACATTGTGGTTTGGCAAAAATACGACGATTCGCTATGGTGGCCACCCCAACCAGAGTATTCCATTCATTAAGGATTAATCATGGCATCCACAGGCACGATTACCCAGGTCATCGGTTCAACGTTCGACGCTCGTTTTCCCGAAAACGATCTGCCCAACATTTACAACGCCATCAAGGTCGAAACGACCCACAACGGCCGTGAAATCAAACTCGTCGGCGAAGTGCAACAGCACCTCGGCGGCGGCCAAGTCCGTGCCGTTGCACTCGGCTCGACCGACGGCCTCACCCGCGGCATGGATGTCACCGACACCGGGTCAGCGGTAACCGTGCCCGTCGGCGAAGGCGTCCTCGGTCGTGTGTTCAACCTCCTCGGCGAACCCATCGACAAACGTGGCCCGGTCAACGCCACCAAAACACGCGCCATCCACCAGGATCCACCGCCATTCACCGCACTCAACCCACGCACCGAAATTCTCGAAACCGGCATCAAGGTCGTCGACCTGCTATGCCCGTTCGTTCGTGGTGGCAAGATCGGCCTGTTCGGCGGGGCCGGCGTCGGCAAAACCGTCATCATTCAGGAAATGATTGCTCGTGTCGCCCGTGAATTCGGCGGCTATTCCGTCTTCTGTGGTGTCGGCGAACGAACCCGTGAAGGCAACGACCTCTGGCTCGAAATGCAGGAAGCCGAGTACACCGATGCCGAGGGCAACACTGCCCACGTCCTCGACAAGGTCGCCATGGTGTTCGGCCAGATGAACGAACCACCGGGCGCTCGTCTACGTGTCGCACTCTCAGGCCTGACCATGGCTGAGGAATTCCGCGACGCTTCCGGTAAGGAAACGCTCGTCTTTGTCGACAACGTGTTCCGCTTCACCCAGGCCGGTTCCGAAGTGTCCGCACTGCTGGGCCGAATGCCTTCCGCAGTGGGTTACCAACCGACCCTGTCCACCGAAATGGGCCAGTTGCAGGAACGCATCACCTCCACCGACAAGGGTGCCATCACGTCCGTGCAGGCTATTTATGTGCCTGCGGACGACTTGACCGACCCGGCCCCGGCGACCGCGTTTGCTCACCTTGACGCATTCGTCGTGCTCGCTCGTGGCATCGCCGAAAAAGGTATTTTCCCTGCGGTCGACCCACTCGCATCCACCTCCACCATCCTCGACCCGGCCGTCCTCGGCGAAGAGCATTACGCCGTCGCCCGCCAGGTTCAGACCATCCTGCAACGCTACAAATCATTGCAGGACATCATCGCCATTCTCGGCGTCGACGAACTGTCCGAAGAAGACAAACTCATCGTCGGCCGCGCTCGTAAGATCGAACGATTCCTGTCGCAGCCGTTCTTCGTGGCTGAGGTATTTACCGGCTTCCCCGGCATTTACACCTCACTCAAGGACACCATCGACAGCTTCAAGCGTATCTGTGCCGGCGAAGGCGACGACCTGCCTGAAGGTGCCTTCATGTATGTGGGTACCCTCGACGACGCCCGCAAGAAAGCCGAAAAAATGGCTGCTGCCGTCTAATTGACGGCCTATTGCTGGCCTTGGATCAGCCCAGAAGCCGCGAAAATGGACCATTTTGGCAAATTTTTTACTTTTTTTGCCAAAACCCCAAAAATCGCGTGCACAGCAAGACGACACTTGCTATAATACCCGACCAAGCGTGCAAACGCCTGGCACAACAAGCCCCCCCACGAAGTCCGCGGACATTTATGTTCCGCGGGCTTTTTTTATGCCCCTATCCACCCCCCACATTTCCCCCTCCATGCCGTGGTCCCTACCCGCTTCTGAAATGCCACCTCTCCCCCCCCGGTATTCACCGGGGGCTAGGACGGAATCCATCCAATCCAATCTATTCGTGGTGTTCAATGTTTAGCGGGCGACGCGCCAGCGTCCCGTTTCGCAGGCGGAAAACGTCATAGTTTCGTAGACGCAAACGTTACGTTTGATACGCATCCCACAAAAAGCACACGCATGATTAGTGGTTTATGGTTAATAGTTAATCGTGAGTGGTCAATCGTTAGCCGCCGCCCTTGGGCGGCGCGTGGCCGTCAATAACCCCTGACCCACACGCCGCCCAAGGGCGACGGCTAACGCGCGAGTTCTAAGTGGGATGCGTATGAAATGACGTTTGAAATGAGGATGCGATCGCACGAATCAAGCCACGAGTATTTATCGCCATACCAATCCTGCTAAAAATTCGCGCGTTAGCCGCCGCCTTTATGGCCGCGCGATGGCTTAGGTTTGAATCACGTTTCGCGCCGCAGTGAAGCGGTAGCTAACTATTAAATCACGCGCATGGTTTCGTGAGATGGGTATAAGTCGTATCGCAAATCGAAGGGCCAAACGGCGAACTCCATTTTTCGTGATCGAGTGCGTGATCGTGACCTATATCCACCAGACCAGCAACCTTCTATAATCGGCCTGCGCCAAACGGCGACCGCCTGGTGCAACTGGCTTGATTAATCAGCACACTTTTGGTGCTCTGGACTGACCGTTTCAGCGACTAGAGCCACTGGCTTCAATTTTCTCCACGGTCACCCGGACTGGCTGCTTAAGCGATCAGCCCGGAGCACCGAAAGCGTGCTGATAAATTATGCCCATTGCTCAAATCCCCGGGTCCAATTAACCGCGTATCCATACCTACCGATGTGGAGCTTCCAACGTCATGAATCACTATCTGTCTATGCTTTTGTTTGTGGGATCACCCATTGCTTTGCTGGGTGCGTTGTTACTCACCGCACGACGCGAGCCGTCGCCTGTTGATCAACCCAACCAGCTCGACGCCTCCGACATTTCGTTGGGCTGGGTCGTCGCTGCCGGTTGCGCCGCACTTGCCATCCGCCTCAGCTTGTTGTGGTGGTCCACGCGACAGGGATTCATACTCTCGACCAACGATGAATCCGCACGCTTTGAAATGATCATCGCATGGTGGTCCGACCCCGGCATCATCTATGCCGAAGGCTTCTGGCTCGTCGGCAGTTTCATTTACTACCAGATATTTTTCAGCCTGTTCGGCGATACTGAAACCGGCATGATGGCCGCGATGGTTGTCAATCACGCAATCGTCACCGCGACCATCGGATCGCTCGGGTGGGTCCTGGCTCGACGACGCTGGGCCGCAGCCATGGCCATGCTTCTGACTGCCACAACGTTTTTGTTTATCGATTACGGACACGGGCCGTTGGCAGAACTTCCTGTCACTGCTGCGATCGTCGCGGCCGTCGCATGTGGCATACGCATGCTGCAACGACTCGACTCGCCGCGCGTCTGGGCCTATGCCCTGCCTTGTGGATTGTTGTTCTTCATCGCCCAGTCCGTGCATCTGACTGCGTGGATGTTCACCGTTGCGGTTTGGCCCGTCGCCGCGCTGGTCGTGTTTGTCAATCGTAAAAACGTCAGCCGTGCTGGCTTCGCCGCATTCCTTGTCGCCACCGCACTCGCAGCCACCTACCCATGGATTCAATTTTACGGCTCATGGCAAGCCTTCGGCTCACCCACCGGCTTCCTCAAAAATCAATCCGACGCCCTGGCCTACTACCTCCAGGAACGCGGCGACACGCCCAGCCTCATCAACCGACTGTTCGTCTATCCCGGCTACCTGATCGCGCGCATGGGACCACTCTTATTGCTCGGACTTTTTGTCTTGTTGCCAGTGCGTCATGATAAAAAACGCCAACGCGCCATCATCATTTTCTTACTCGCATTGACCGCAGCGCTGAGCACGATGATCGCCTCAAGCCTCTCCAGCGGATGGGGCAACCCTAACCGCAGTCTGTTCGTCACCATCGGCCTGTTGTTAGCCGCCTTACCCGCCATGTTGATCAGTCGCGAAGCCGCGCTTTGGCACAGCCATGGCAAACCACGCGCAGCCATACTTGTCGCTTTCGCACTGATCGTCTTCGGCTCGTTCCTGCACACCGGCATACGCACGTTCGATCGCGAAGACGGCGGCGGAACCAAAATAGCACACGACCAAATCGCCATGGCCAATTGGATCAAACAGGAAATCCGTCGCCCGCAAACGCTCGTCAGTTGTGCCCTGGGCCGACTCCCCATCTGGCTGTGCGAAGATCAGGAAACCCCTGAAAAAACCGAAGAAAAATCCCAGGAAAAATCAGACGTACCCCCAACCTTTTACGGCGACGATAAAACCGAAGTCCCCGACCTCTATCGCACCCTGGTCTACATCGCTGGCAAGCCCCACGCCATGCAACGTCACACCCATAGCGACTGGCTAAAAATTGCCACCGACCCCAACGCCATCGACCTGCGCCCACGCGTGGTCATCTACCACGGCACCAGCGCCCTGCCCCCCGAATACAAACAAGAAATCCAAATCGGCACCTACCGCGTCTTCTCACGACGACCTACCGCTCCGTAACACCACCCGTACCGAAACACCAATTCGCCCAATTCGGAAGCCCACGGATTCAATCCGTGGGCTTCTGTTGTCCATCCCGAAACGACCACACCGCCGCACCTTCTCCGGCGTGCTGCAGAATATAGTTAAGCACGTTGAGCTGATGTGATCGGTCACGCACTCGAACAATTTTTCCTTTGCGAGCCCAAACCCCACCACGATCAACCAGCCCCTGCTCCGCCAACCGTTTCGCGGATTCCTTCTTGGCGATCCCCACGTAATACCGCACCGGATCAGTCTCTCGTAGCCCACGGATTGAATCCGTGGGCTTCTGGCCCCTCGGAAATCTACCCAACAGATGCATATGCTTGCCACTGACCGCAACGGCCAGCATTTCTATCCCGTGAACATCCACCAACGCAAAACGCAATGCCTCAACCACCACCGCCCGCGCTTCAGGCGACAGCACAACCGCAGCACGCTTCATTCGCCCTGCTGCTTTTTCATGTCGTTGCGAGTAATCCTCCTGCGGCGGTGATTTGTAATCCCCTTCCACATGTTCGCGATGCCCCCGCGTTCGAAACCCGCGTGGATCACCCGGCAACCAGGTGCCATATGTATTACACATGCAATGACACCAACCCGGACGCAATTCCATGTCCGCATCCTTTCCACAGTAACCGCCTCAGAAGCCCACGGATTCAATCCGTGGGCTTCCGAATCATAACGCACAACCAGACCTCACCCGCGCGCTGAGGATAACCATTTCGCGAGCGCATCGCGCGTCATGCAATTGATGATGTGTTTCGATTGGGCACCACCACGACGAGCCGTCAGAACACCATAGCGAGCCTGGTCCAGATCGGCGGGGCCGTGGCTGTCGCAGTTGATGCTTAACATGACGCCAGCCTCGATGGCAGCGCGCACGTGCGTGTCGCGCAAATCCAAACGGTAGGCATTGGCGTTGATTTCCAACGCAATGCCGCGCTCGGCGGCGGCCTTGATGATCGCGTTCATGTCAGGACTCAAGCCCTCACGGCGATTGATCAGTCGGCCCGTGGGGTGGCCAATGATGGTGACATACGGATTCTCAATCGCACGCAACAAACGCGCGGTGGCCTTGGATGGATCCTGCGTCAAGGCGTTGTGCGGACTGGCGACCACGATGTCCAACTCGGCGAGCAATTCATCAGGATAGTCCAGTGAGCCGTCGGCCAAAATATCAACTTCGCTGCCCGCCAAAATCGTGATGGCGTTTTTATCCTGTTTTTTCAGGGCATCACGCGCCGCATGCACCGCCTTGATGTGTTGTTCCAAACGCTCGGCCGTCAAGCCATTGGCCTGAGCCTGACTGCGCGAATGATCCGTCACGGCCACCGTATGAAAACCACGATCGGCAGCGCCCTGGGCCAACTCCTCAATCGACCACTTACCGTCGCTGGCAAACGTGTGAGCGTGCAACTCGGCTTTCAAATCCGACAGCTCCACCAACACCGGCGTCTTCTGGTAATCCAGTTCGCCACGATCTTCGCGCAGCTCCGGCGGCAGCCACGGCAAATCCAATGCTTCGTAAATGGCCTGCTCAGTTTTTGAAGCCACCACCGTCTTTTTATCGTCGCGCGTCAAGCCATATTCATTCAAACTCATGTCTCGCTCGATCGCGCGCTGTCGCAAACGCACGTTGTGGTCTTTCGATCCGGTGAAATACATCAGGGCAGCGCCATACTGATCCGGCAACACGACGCGCAAATCCACTTGCAATCCCTGGTGCGTGCGAATGGAACTTTTCGTTTCGCCATGGGCCTGCACCTCGGCAACAGGTTCGGCGGTGACAAACGCTTCATGAATCGCAGCAGCATGTTTGGCATCGACAGCGACCAGTAAATCCACATCGCCAATCGTTTCCCGGCCGCGGCGCAAACTGCCGGCATAGTCACATTGCTTGACGTGCTTGATCGCGCGCAGATGTTCGACAAACCATTCAGCAACCAGCATGGCCTGATCGATGCGCACGCGTTCGGCGGATTTCGAGGCAAACGCGATACTCTTGCGCAGGTTTTCGAGGGTTTTTTTACCCATGCCCGGTAGCGTGGCCAATTCGTCGCCTTGCAATTTTGTGGTCAGGTCGTCGATGTTATTGACGCCGCCGTCGCGCCATAGCAGCGCGACTTTTTTCGGGCCCAGTCCTTGAATGTCCAACAGATCAGTCAGGCCGTCGGGCACCTGGGCCAAGAGTTTTTGATGGTCATCGATCCGGCCGGTGTTGAGGAATTCCACGATGCGTTCGGCAGTGCCTTTGCCGATGCCGTCGATTTTGGTGAGCGTGGCGACATCGCGATCCATGGATGACAGATCGACGGTCAGGTCATCGATGACACGGGCGGCCTTGGCATAGGCATTGACGCGAAATTTCGCGCTGCTCGATTCGTCGGTGATCGTGGTCAGGTCCGCCATCTGCTGGAACAGGGCGGCCAATATGGCGTTGGCGCTAGGCATGATCACAGTATAGGGTTTGTGATTTGGGCTTTGGTGGTTGTGGCTATGCGTATTTTGCAACCCATCGGGCAACGCGATCGGGTCATCGGGTCGTGGCCCATAAAAAACGCTCAAAAAATTTCTGCGCATGATCCCCGCCGGACCCCAGAGCCCAGAGCCGAAGCCCTATACTGTGCCCCATGCCCACGACTACCGAACCGACCACACCCACCACGCCCCTCTCCACGACGCAACCGGAATTCGTCGCGCGCCATCTCGGCTCAGGCCCCGATGACGTGCAGACGATGCTTGACGCCATCGGTTGCGATTCGCTCGACACGCTGATCGACCAGACCGTGCCCGAGGCCATTCGCCTGCAAAAGCCGATGCAATTGACCGGCCTGACTGGTCCAACCGCATCGGAACAACCGCTCGACGAACACCACACGTTGGAAAAACTCCACGCGATCGCTTCGCAAAACCGCGTCGTGCGTTCGTGCATCGGCATGGGTTATTACGGCACGATCACGCCTTCGGTCATTCGTCGCAACATTCTGGAAAACCCGGGCTGGTACACGCAGTACACGCCGTACCAGGCCGAGATCGCCCAGGGTCGACTCGAAGCGCTACTGACATTCCAAACGATGATCGCGGACCTGACTGGCTTGCCGCTGGCCAACAGTTCTTTGCTGGACGAAGCCACCGCCGCTGCCGAAGCCATGGCCATGTGTTTTAACATCGCCCGCGGCAAGCGCGCCAAATTTTTCGTCGCTGACGATGCTCATCCGCAAACCATCGGCGTGATGGCCACGCGGGCGCGCACCATGGCTATCGAACTGGTGGTTGGCAATGCTGCTGACGCGATCGCGCAGGATCAATTTGCCGATGGCAACTATTGCGGCGCGCTCATTCAATATCCCAATACCTATGGCGCAATGCACGACCCGACCGCGTTCGTTGAACAGGCCCACAATCACAAAACGCTGGTCGTCGCGGCGGTTGATCCGTTGGCGATGTTGCGACTGGCCTCGCCCGGATCGTATGGCATCGACATCGCCATCGGCAGTGCTCAGCGCTTCGGCGTGCCCATGGGTGGCGGTGGTCCGCATGCAGGATTCCTCGCAACCAACGAAACCTATGCCCGCAAAATGCCCGGCAGAATCGTCGGCGTTTCCCGTGATAAAAACGGCCAACCCGCTTACCGATTGGCCATTCAAACCCGCGAACAACACATCAAACGCGATCGCGCGACATCCAACATCTGTACTGCCCAGGTCTTGCTGGCCATCATCGCAGGCATGTACGCGGTCTATCACGGGCCCGAAGGATTGCGACGCATCGCCGCGCGTGTGCATGGCTACACCGCCGCACTCAAACGCGCCCTGGAATCCGCAGGATTCACCACCATCGGCGGGGATTTCGATACCCTCACCATCGAAACCCAATCCGCTTCGCAAACCGATCAGATCATCGCCGCAGCATTGCAATGCAACATCAACCTGCGCCGTATCGATGACACGCGCATCGGCGTTTCGTTTGACGAACTGACCGATCACGGGTTGTACCACGATCTTTGCGGCGCGTTTGGTATTGCCTGCGACGATTGCGACGAGAATCAAACCTTCTCATGCGATACGCCCGCTCCGCGCACCGATGACATCCTTACCCATGAGGTGTTCCATCGCTATCACGCTGAACACGAAATGTTACGTTATCTGAAGCGATTGGAATCGCGCGATCTGTCGTTGACCACGTCGATGATCCCACTCGGTTCGTGCACGATGAAACTCAATGCGTCGAGCGAAATGCTGCCCATCACCTGGCCGCAGTTTTCGCGCATGCATCCGTTTGCTCCGATCGATCAACAGGCTGGCTCGGTTGCCATGTGCCAACAGCTCGAACAGTGGCTGTGTGAAATCACCGGGTTCGCGGCCGTGTCGTTGCAACCCAACGCCGGCTCACAGGGCGAATACGCAGGCCTGCTCGCCATTCGTCGCTATCACGAATCGCGCGGCGACATGCAACGCAACGTCTGCCTCATCCCTGTATCCGCGCACGGCACCAACCCCGCCAGTGCCGTCATCGCAGGCTTCGAAGTCGTGCCCGTGGGCTGCGACAAACATGGCAACATCGATGCCCACGACCTGCAACAAAAAGCACAACAACATGCCGATCGCCTCGGCGCCATGATGATCACCTATCCCTCGACGCACGGCGTGTTCGAACCCGGCGTCCGCGACCTGTGCAAAATCATTCACGACCACGGCGGACTGGTCTATCTCGACGGTGCCAACATGAACGCCCAGGTCGGCCTCACCTGCCCGGGCACCCCTGAATGCGAGGGCAATGATCGTGATGGGGAAAATGTGGGGGGGGGTGGTATTGGTGCCGATGTCTGTCATCTCAACCTGCACAAAACATTTTGCATCCCGCACGGCGGCGGCGGTCCGGGCATGGGTCCCATCGGCGTAGCCAAACACCTCGCGCCGTTCCTCCCCGGCGACCCACGCGATGCTGACAGTTGGTCCGTCTCCGCTGCGCCCTATGGCAGCACCAGCATCCTCCCCATTTCATGGATGTACATCGCCATGATGGGCGGCCCCGGACTCACCGATGCCACGCGCGTCGCCATCCTCAATGCCAACTACATGGCCACGCGTTTGTCCCCGCACTATGACATCGTCTACACCGGCCTGACCGGACGCGTCGCTCACGAATTTATCATCGACTGTCGACCGTTCGAAAAATCTGCTCACGTCACCGTCGAAGACATCGCCAAACGCCTGATCGATTTCGGCTTCCATGCCCCGACCATGTCCTGGCCCGTCACCGGCACCCTCATGGTCGAGCCGACCGAATCCGAATCCAAAGCCGAGCTTGATCGATTCTGCGATGCCATGATCACCATCCGTCAGGAAATCGATCGCGTTGCCTCAGGCGATTGGCCCGCCGACAACAATCCCCTGGCCAACGCCCCGCACACCATCGCATCGGTCACCGCCGACGAATGGCCTCACCCCTATTCCCGACAAACCGCCGTTCGACCTGCGCCCTGGCTCAACGATCACAAATATTGGCCCGCCGTCGCTCGCATCGACAACCCCTACGGCGACCGCAACCTCGTGTGCACCTGCCCGCCGATGGATACTTTTTAACGAGAGCAACGGGCAAAAACAATCTCCATGGCCCGCAGGCATGTGGACTTAAGTCCACATGCCAAAGTACCAAAACGTGAAAATTAATCACGCCAGTTGCTCTATACGCCTTCCACTTAAAACTGGCGCGTTAGCCGTCGCCTTTTGACGGCGCGAATCGTGACGAAAACACAGGCCATCGCGCCGCCATAAAGGCGGCGGCTAACGATAAACCACGAGATCATGCGCGCGGTTTTTGTGCGATGAATTTAAACGCGCACCGGGGCCTTCAGGATCGCAATAATTGCCGCACCACATCCAGATTAGCACGCGCTCGATCACCCACACGCGAGCTGTTCACCAACGGCCGTAGTATGCCTCGCGCTTCGCGCACTTTCGCTTGCTTAATCAAGCACGCAGCCAGGTTCAACTTCGCTTCATCGCCCACGATCGCCGGATCAAAACTCGTGTGGTCGTCATAGGAATGATTCTGTCCCATTTGCACCAGCCGACGCAATTTGCCGCACGAAGACACGTACCGTCCCTGGGCAAAATCCTGGCCAGCCAACAGCCAGATCAACGGCGGAGAATCGTTGAACCACCGCTCTGACAACTGCCGAAGCATGGCCGGAGTAAACGGCGTGGGCAATTGATCCACAGGCCATTGCAACAACGTTTCCAACAACAACGCTGCCTGCGGCAAAGGTGCGCGGGCCTCATCCAAATACGGCACCAGTCCCGACGCAGCCTGTTCCAACATAGTTTTGGCACGATCATCGTTGAGTAGCAGATACGTTCGCAATAACTCAATCTGGTAATACAGTTGGCCGGGACGATCTTCTAATTCCATGGCCATCAAGCGCGCCCCGCGCTCTAACTTGGCTGGGCGCAATTCGTCGACATAGCCGTAATGCTCGAGCGCGATCGCGGTCTTGGTCACCCGCATGTGTTGCGTGGCAGCCGATTCAACCAACGGCCGATCCGGGTGCGGATGGCAACGTCCCACAAACCGCACGCCATGATCCCGGCGTACGAGTCGTGGCAAAGCCATCTGCGTGTAATGGCTGGGTTGATCGCGTGCCATCAGATCGCGACGAATCACATACGACGCGAGTACATCGGCCTGACTGATCATCTTGCGCAACTCGGCATGTGATTGAGGCAATAGCCGTTCATCCGCATCCAGGATCAACACCCAATCGCCGGTCGCGATGGACATTCCATGATTCCAACCTGCCGAGAAATCATCACACCAGGGAAACTGCGATACGCATGCGCCCAACGATTGTGCCAGCGCGGGCGTGTCGTCGGTTGATCCGGTGTCGGTCACCACCACTTCGCCAGCCACATCGCGCACCGACGCAATCGCGTCAGGCAAATTAGCCTGTTCGTTCCGGGCCAGGATGCACACACTCAGGCTCAGTTCTGCCATGGCCAGCTTCGTCCAGTTGGTTCACCACCATTGTCGATGGCTAAAAAAATACCCAGACACCTGCGTGCCTGGGTATGTCATATTAATCAGTAACCGCTCGAGCTTCACGCTCGTTTACGGCGACCCAATGCCAACACACCTGCACCGGTACACAACAACATCGCTGTTGTGGGCTCAGGAATCGATGGCAACAACGAAACGCTGCCGCCAAAATCCGCTTCTGAAAAATTCACCTGCGTTCCCGAATTGGCAAAATTCAAATCGACAAATGCGGTGGGCAAGTGGTACACAAAGAAATCGATCAAGGTAGAAACCGTGTCGTTTTCCAATGCAGTCTGAATGTCGGCTTCAGTAAAATCAACGCCGAAGTAGTCTTCGAATGTTTCACTATTCGTGATACGTGTCTCAGCGTTATCTTCGGACAGCGTGATGCTGACGCCTGAGCGTTCGCCAGCGTCTGGATTGGATGGATCAGAGTAAACGCCGATGACGGTGTAGAAAAATTCACCACTGTCGCGGACAAACTCATCGACATCCAACATCACGTTGTAAGTATTCTCACCAATGACCGCGTCATCCAATTCGATGGCATAGCCGGTCGTACCTGAATAGCCCACGCCGTACAGAAAATATAAATCGCTGATCGCAGTCGTCGGCGTCAGCGTGATCGACGCAGGACTCATCTCAACGGGGACTGCCTGAGCTTGTTGGCCCACGCCCCAACAGGTCGCTACCGCAGCGGCGGCGCATGCTGTTTTTAACTTGCTATTACGTTTGATTTTCAATTTCTGCCTTCCTTTTCTAATACCGTGATTAAATTCATAGACACAATAATGTCTTCACAATACCGTGGTCTCGGCACAAGATTTACTTCAATCAAAGGTGCCCCAACGGAACGCTAAGTTTATCAATCCGCTATTCCATGTCAACAAATTGGCTGAGATTGGGCCCAGATATCCTCTAGCATTCCGTGGATCTGCATGAATGATTTCGCCCTCGGCCAGTCGCCCGGAGAGATGGGGAAAAGGGGGAATCGATGGATGGGGCAGGAGGTCGGGGCATGCGGGTAGAGGAACTGCGAAGAAACTTGGGTGGTGTGGTGTGTGGGGGAAAAGGGGAAGGGGGGAGGTGTGGGAAGGCGGGGGGAACATGGGGGGGGAACGTGGGGGGGATGGGGGGGGGATTTCATGGTCACAATTGTGCTGATCTGCCGATGAATAAAACAGACTCGATTTTCTTTCACCACCACGCGTGACGGCACACCATCCCCCCATCCCCCCATCCCCCACCACCACCCACCACCCTACCACCCCGCACAAGCCTTTCCCAACCTCACCCTCTCCACCCAAGTCCCCGAAACACCTCTAGAAACACCCCACAGAATTCATGTTCACTCGGCCCACACCACGACCAGTCTCCTTCGCTGACCCCAGTGCCTGCAATTCCCGGGGCACCGGCGTGCCGTCCATCATCGCCTTGGCCATCATGTTGGCCGGGTTGGCATGGCTATCCGCATGCGGTGACGACAATGCCTCGCAACAGCGACTCACCGGCCCCACCAAAATGACGCCCACCGGCTACACCCGCGTCCCCGGCACGCGCGTCTCGCTCAAAACCCCCGCTGGGTTTGAACTCGACCCTTCATTGCCAGGCTTCACCTCGCGCGATCGTGATGCCTCGATCATGATCGTCGAAACCGAAGCAGGTCTACTCGCAGCCAGCAAACGATTTGACGATGCCTCATTAAAAGAACGCGGCATCACATTGCTGGGCACCGAGTCGGCCACCATCGATGAATGGCCCGCGATTTTGCATCACACCGCCCAGGTCGAAAACGATCGCGTCGTCGAACGATGGATCGCCGCGGCTGGTGACGGCGAATTGGCAGCGCTGATCTATGTCGCTTTCCCTCGCGACCGAACCGACGAATACGCCGACCTGCTCAAACGCACCATGCTCGAAGCCAGTTGGGATCGCTTCGGCCCAATCAATGCCTACGAAGGCCTGCGCTTCACACTCGGCGGCATCACGACCTTGCAAGAACCCAAACGCCTCGGCTCGATCGTCGCGGTGCGACCCGATCCCATGCCGAAAAATCCCGTCGCAGGCGGCCCGGTCTTCACCGCCACCTGCGCCCAATCGCGCGAAGCTCGCTACGATGCCCGCGCCTTTGCCGCGGCACAAATTTTCGAACTCGGCAGTCTGTCACAAGTCACCACGCGCGGCGGCACTGGGGCTGAAGGTGAAGTCATCCTCAACCCCATCACCCTCGACGGCCTCGATGGCTACGAAGGCACGTTCGATGCCAAGGACCGCACCGGCAGAGATGACATGGTGCTCTACCAGGTCGTCGTCTTCGATGGCCCAACCTACTACCTGATGCAAGCAGTCACCAACGCCAACCGCGAATCCAAAGACCTCCCCGCCTTCAAAGCCCTCGCCCGCACCTTCACCCGCAAATAACCGTCCCCCCCCTCCCCCCCACCCACCCCGACTGGTCATTTAAATGACCCGTCCAGCGCGAATGTCTGTGAAGAAAGATCATGAGGCCGGGATGGAAGCCGGGCGTGATGCCAGACGTTTTAACGGCCTGTTAATTTGGGCAATTTAGTCCGTCAAGTTGGGTACATTTTCCTGATCATCTGAAGTGCCCGCCCGGGATTTACCCACAAAATTTACATTTCATTGGATTCTTAATCTATTCGCTCACGTTAGGCCTTGACGCGCGACGCTTGCGTCCGATAATGTGCACACGAAGAAAGCAACGCACCCTGCAACATTGTGCGTTGGACCGCTAAGGCTGTCATCACGACAGCTCACACATGGATGGGCGAGACGTCAAAACACGTCAATGCGATCGGGGCACAAAGCGATACCGCTATCCCGGGCCGCGCCAATCGTCTGTCTTTCCGGACATCCAACACGCTTGGCCTGCGGCGGTTCAGGCACAGCGATGTTGAACCACAAACCACGCGACGGATCGCACTGGTTCACAATGCCCACGGACGTGATGGCACAGGAACTTGACCATGCCTTTTATCAAAATGAACACCACGCTAAACGCCAAACGACGCCCCGCACCGACACCGGCTCCCCCTGTCATTGGCCGAGTGCCCAACCATCCGCCTCGGCACCAGACCTCGAATTTCCTGAACACGGACCGAGCCATTGCCAACACAACCCCCACGATGATCGCCCCGCTGACACGCGATAGCGAACACGCCAACCAGACAGACCATGCCGACCACACAGACATGGATCGCATGAATAACCTGAATAATTTGGACAGCAATTTGGACCGCTTGGATACCTTGGACACCTTGGATCACAACTCGCAAGACCAGTCGGCATCCGAGCCTGCCATCAAACTCTGCTTCCGCCATAAACAGGGCCAACGCGTCCGCGCCATCTTCGTCAAAAGCCGCAGCCGAGTCTGACCCCCCCCCACATTCCCCCCGCATTTCCCTCGCACTTCCCCCACATTCCTTGCGCACTTGCGCACATTTCCTCTGCACTTTTGCTGTGCTTCCCAAGCGTGGCGCGATTGTGACATGGCTGTGATATCGCGGCGACATGACATGGTTCGCCTGTCTCGCGCCATTGGGCCACCTCATTCAAATTCCTGCTCATACCCATCCCATTAAAAACTCGCGCGGCCTCAATTTTCCCTTCACACAAACTCCCGGTATTCACCGGGAGCTAATAAAAATCTACGCGCAAGTATTTATCGTAATCCGCCCCCCCACTTCACCCCACCACTTCATCCCTCCGCCTCGTCACGATCCACTTTCACCCCTCGCTCGCTCGGCCCCAACAATCGCAACCGTCGCCAATCCCGTTGCTCCAACGGGTTCGTGTGAAATTCACTCTCAACCGTATACAACACCACCCCATCACCCAGCCGTTCATACCGCAACGCCTCGCCCGTCCACGGATCGCTCGGGATCACCACGCTATCACCCAACTCGCTTAACGTCGCTGGCCATGCCTTATGCTCAACGCGATACTTCTCAACCAGCAACCCTAACCGCAATAACAATTGATGGTGCCTTAAGCCTTTCGTCGTGTGTGCCACGCCTAAATAACTCGCCATCCGTTCATCTTCGTGATCCGTATAGAACTGAATCATGTGATCAAATGATTCTTTTTCCACCAATTCAATCATGTCAAGTAGTCGCCTTGCGTTCAACATTCCTTCGTGGTCAACTTGTGCTGGATTGACCATTAACCACCAGCCGCTTCTTAACTTTGCCATGAAATCAACGCGCGCATTGGGCCCGATCTCGACAGACAGATCCCAACCAACCATCTCGTTCATCATCTGCGCATGGTCAATATAACTCGCGCCATGATATTTCACCCACAACCGATGCTTCGCATAATCAGACAACCCCTGCCAGAACCGTTGTTCCTGATCCCCCGCCAACATAAACGCCAGTTCGCCTCGACTGCTGTTGATAAACGTATTACTCGGATTGGGTCGATTTTCAACAAGCGAATGCACCTGCCCCAGCACTACACGATCCAGCTCGTGCCAATTCAACCAATTGTTAATCATTCCGCTGCCCATGTATTCCATGGACACGCCAACCAACAATGTCAAATGCGTATCCACCGACTCCAGACAATCAACGAGACGATAAACCTGTTTCAATCGATGGATCGCCCCGTCAACATCCCCTCTGCGCATCTTGAGTGCGGCATCAACATTTAACCAATAACACATCCTTCGCATTGCCCCACATAGATTGGTCAAAGACGATTGATCATACGTATCATCAAAAACCAACTTGCACTCTTGCGACTCCAGCGCCTGATCCAACAAGTCAAACACTGGGCCCAACTCCTCCACCGCCAACGCTGCTTTTAAAAACGACGAATCATCCGGCGAACCAAACGCCTCAACTTGTAATGTTTCCCAGGTCTGTCCATCCTGACTTTCAAACGCTTGAATAAACGCAAGAATCGCCTGCAACCTCAGCCCCGCGTTTCCATCATCCACATCATCGCGCGTGGGTAATCCGCGCGGCACAATTCCGCGATCGATCGCTTCCTGTTTCACTTTTAGGAATGCTTGTTCACTGCGATAATTGCCCCACGATGCGAACAACACCAAACCCAACAGCATGACCACGAACACCAATGGCACATACTTCGCCACAGGCCATGCTATCCGCCACATTCGTTGCGCCCAACGCCTAACGAATGATGATTCCGACATGTAAACCTCCGGTTAATTGGATGACGCCAACACATCCAACAGCCTAACCGCAATCACCGTCGCAAAAACAAAACGTTTGTTCGCCCGATCCCCATTATTGCAAATAGCTAACCACCTAATCTGCGTTCATCCACCTAATCCGCGTTCATCTACGGCCTAAAACCCCAGCTATGAACAACTTCAAAAATGGATCATTCGCCCTGCGGCGCCCAGCGCTGCTTCGTGGACGCCTTCGCTCAGGGTAGGGTGGGCGTGCATCGTGGCGATCACTTCATCGATAGTTAGTTCGGCGCGTTTGGCTAAGCCTAATTCGGCTAATAATTCGGTGACGTGTTCGCCAATCATATGCACGCCCAGGATTTCGCCGTACTTTTTGTCGGCGACAATTTTTACGAAGCCCTCGGTGTGGCCCAATGCTTGCGCTTTGCCGGAGGCCTGGAACGGGAACTGGCCCACGGTGTAGTCGGTGTCTTTTTTCAGGCCCGCTTCGATCAGGGCTTGTTCGGTTTTGCCCAGGCTCGCCACTTGTGGCACGCAATACGTGCAACCCGGAATCGAATCGTAATCGACAGGCTCTGCCTTGTGGCCGGCCATCAATTCCACCGCGACGATCGCTTCC
Organism: Phycisphaerae bacterium; assembly: GCA_030426385.1. Lineage (GTDB taxonomy): Bacteria > Planctomycetota > Phycisphaerae > Phycisphaerales > Phycisphaeraceae > JAUHYI01. The sequence continues at coordinate 1,948 of JAUHYI010000075.1, read as the reverse complement.
TCGCTGGCGACATGTGCCAACCAAGGCGGGCCGATCACATCACCCACCGCATAGACGCCCGGCAGGTTCGTCTTGTAGGTTCGACGATCCACTTTGATGTGGTCTTTAAATAGTTCCAGTCCCAGTGAATCATCCGCGATGTTTTCAACATTACCGCGCACGCCGATCGCTACCAATACTTTGTCCGCGGACAAGGTTTGCTTCTTGGCTTCATCATCAACCGGCGCCACCACGACTTCGACCCCGCCGTTTTTCTTGTCAATCGCCAACGTTTTGTGCGCGGTCAGTGTCGTGATCTTTTGCTTGCGATAGCTTTTTGCAATCGCTTTGGACACGTCCGCGTCTTCGATCGGCAGCAACCGATCCAACATTTCAACAACCGTCACCTCCGTGCCGAACGCGTTATAAAAATACGCAAACTCCATCCCGATCGCGCCGGCACCGACAATCACCAATTTCTTGGGCTGTTCGGGAAGACTCATCGCCTCCTTGGCACGAATCACCGTCTGGCCATCAAACGGGGCAAAGAGCAACTCGCGCGGCCGAGCACCGGTGCAAACCAGCACATGCTTGGCTTTCAACGTGTCAACCTTTTTGCCATCTGCGTCGGCGACATCCACCTCGGCCATGCCAGATCCCAGCGCGGCTTTGGTGATCCTGGCGGTGCCTTGCACATGCGTGACCTTGTTTTTCTTAAAAAGAAAGGCAATGCCTTTTTGCATGCCACCAGCAACATTGCGCGAACGCCCGATCACTTTCGACCAGTCATGCGACACGTTATCCGCTTTCACACCCCACTCGTCCGCATGGTTTGTCAATTGCTGATAAAACTCAGCACCAGCCAACAATGCTTTGGTTGGGATGCAACCCCAGTTCAGGCACACCCCGCCCAGCGCGTCGCGTTCCACGCACGCCACATTCATCCCCAATTGCGCTGCACGAATAGCGCCGACATAGCCCGCAGGCCCACCGCCGACAACGATTAAATCAAATGCTTTTTTGGTATTAGACATAACGTAGAATTGTAGCGAATCCCCGCCTCTACGTTGGCACAAAATTGCCTGCCTCACACTGAAACCACCCATGACTCACACCAAAAACCCAAATGACATTCATGCCAAACGATGGTCAAACGTTGTCGGATACGGGTGCGCCAGCCTTATCGTCCTGGCCATGCTCATGTGCGGTGGCGCGGTCGTCTGGGTTTCGCAGGCCACGCGCACCATGCTCATCAACACCGGCCGTATCGGCGTCACCAGCGATTTGCAGGCCACGCAACTGCCCCAGGAAACTCAGGACGAAATCCTCAAACGCATCGATCACGTCATCGCGAAATACGACGCCGGCCAAATCGGACACGCACAGATGGTCCACCTGTTCGATCGACTCGCAACCTGTCACACTCTCGCCGCAGCACAGTTATACGCGGTGGAATCTCACCATGTGCCCGCGTCAGGACTAACCCCACACGAACAAGTCAACGCGATCAAACAAGCACGACGACTCGCCTTGGGCCTGACCGCCGAGACAATTCCCCCGCATCTATTCAAGCGGGCTATGAACCCCATCACAGCCCAGACCCGCGACGATGGCCGACCGCGCTTGCTTGAGACCATCAACGATGCCACGCTGAAAACATGGATCGCCCAAGCCGAACAATGTGCTGATGAAGCAGGCATCACGAACGAAAATATCTCGCTCGATTACGTGGCGCTCTTCGAGGATTCTCTTGTTCAGATCATGAACGAAAACCCCGGCGAAACGGCTACCATGCGAAAGTAGTCTCGATCCGGGTAAAAATCATGCGGTCTTTTGTGAGTTTTAGCGCGTTTTCACTTTTTCTCTAGCGTGTACCCGCAGTGGTTGAAGAAGCCCTCGGCGTCGCTTGGCGTGATTGCGTCGAGCAAGCGTTGCACATCACGCCATAACGCCTGTTGAGCCCGGTGGC
>JAUHYI010000074.1 GCA_030426385.1 Phycisphaerae bacterium | reverse complement strand
CCCCCCCACACCCCCCCCCCCCCACATCTCCCCACATTCCCCCTCATACACGCCCACCACGCGCCCCCCACGCGCGCCCCACCACGCGCTCCCTCACGCGCCCCACGTTTTTTTCTCCCGCACAAACCGCTCCCCTGCATTCTTACCCGTCTCGGTTTCTTTTTCCCATTTCTACCCCCACCCCACAACCACCCCCACCCGTTGCGCATGCTCTGGGTTTCCGGTGGGGGGATGGATATTTTGCCCATTTTCAGCCCCGTATCGGCGGCCTGAGGGCAGATCTGTGGTGATCTGAGGCCACATTCGATGTTGTCTGCACGCCACATCCGGGTGTGACCGTTATGGGGACGCTATGGCAGGAAAAGTGGTGTGCCAGCTTTACAAAGCACTGTAATATCGGACTTTATGGCATAATTTTTAGCGATTTTCCGGGCTGGCATCTGGTGTGGCAGGCACGTTGTGATATATTCAAACGTACCTCACTGAACGACACTCATTACAGGGGAGAGCCACCACCATGAACGAGAAACAATTCCAATCGAAACTGTCAGAACTCATGGGCGAAATCTCAGCATTGCCCAAATCCGAGCGTGACAAACTCACCGCATTGGCTGAACAAACCCAGGAACGCCACAAAAAACTGCGAAAAACCGTGGCTGACCTCACCGAAAGCCTCGATTATCTCCGGCTGAGCATCAAATATATGGTGTTCGATCTCGAAGCTACCCGTCGCGAAAACGGCTATCTCCGCAAAATGCTCGAGCATTCCCAGAAAGATAGCGACTCGGCAGGCCCCGAAGACCTCGGCTTCGACGGCGACGACGACGGCATCGCTGGCGTCTAACCCCTCCCACCCCCCCCCCACGTTTCCCCTGCGCTATTGCGGCGTTGGGGTGGTCGGCGGTAAACCGGGTGTGGAATTTGGAAAATTTGGTCCCACAATTTGTTTGATATGAATGTCCCACGGTCGTATGGCCGTGGGATTTTTTTTGTGATCATGTCGGCGAATCGCATCGGTCTCCGCGACGTGGCGAGCAATTCGCTATCATGTGGCATTCATGAGCTGTGGTCTGATTTCGATGGTCAGGCGGCAGCATTTCGCTGACCGTACTAGCAAGGATGCCTGTTTATGAGTCTGTCTGCCGATCACCAGAACCAACCCGCTTCTGTTACCCCCGTTACTTCTGTCAGTCCCGTCATGCCAACGGCGATGCATCAGGCCAATCCCATGGCGATGGCAGGCGGTTTTGATCCGCGTCGGCCTGAGACATTCAACATGCCGCCAGCTGCCAGCGGTGGGGGTTACCAGCGATATCGCGAGATGACGCTTGACGAATTGCTGTTGGAAAACCGCGTGATTTTTCTCGTCGGCGAAATCAACCACGTCTCGGCCACACGCGTGATCATGCAGTTGCTGCATTTGCAGAACACCAAAAAAGAAGTCGACATCAATCTGTACATCAATTCGCCAGGCGGTAGTGTGGATGACACGTTGGCGATTTATGACACGATGAATTTCCTGGGCTGTGATGTGAATACCTTTTGCATCGGCCGAGCTATGAGCGGTGGGGCGGTCATCCTCGCTGCGGGCACCAAAGGCAAGCGATTCATTCTGCCCCATGCCAAGGTGATGATCCATCAGCCATACGGCGGTGTGTATGGCCAAACGTCTGACATTGAAATTCAGGCTGAGGAAATTCTCAAAACCAAACGCCAACTCAATGAGATCCTCGGCAAGTTGACCGGCAAAGATCCTGATCAGGTTGAAAAGGATTCCGAACGCGATCGCTATTTCTCGGCATCCGAAGCGGTGGAATACGGTTTGGTAGACGAGATGGTTTCCGAATCGCCCGACGCGACTTCGAAATAATCGAATTGCCAACACCCTAAACGCAAGTCAATTAAATAGAAGCCCACAGATTAATTCTGTGGGCTTTTTTTTGTGATAGGGGGGGAGAGCTGCGGGCATGATTAGAGCGTTTTGCATAATTTCAGGCCTAATGACATTCACGCTGGACTGGTCACTTAAGTGACCAGTCCTGATTACGATGCGGTCACAAATTCCGAAAAACGCTCTATTCTTCGCGTTTTTGTGCTTTGGCAAATGGACTTAAATCCACCTGCCTGGCGTCGCGTTGACATGATGGCGACCACAAAAACCAGACATAAAAAAAACGGGGCTTTGCGCCCCGCGTTGGTGTTTGACGATGTGTTTTGTTAATCGGCTTTCGGAGGTGGGCCGACGTTGACCAGACCCCAGTACACATCGAGTTGTTCCACGAGATTGCGAAACCCCTCGGCGGTCAGCGGCTTGACGACGTAACTGTTCACATGGTTGTTGTAAGCTTTCGCGCGGTCGGTTTCGGAGTCCGATGTGGTGAGGATGACCACGGGGATCGTGCTCAGTTGTGCGTCTTTCTTGATCGCGGTCAATACTTCGTGGCCGTCGAGCTTGGGTAATTTCAAATCGAGCAGGATCACGTCAGGCCTGGGTGAGCCTTCGTAATCTCCGCGATGAAACAGGTAGTCGAGGGCTTTCGCACCGTCGTCGACATGATCGATGGTATTGGCTGATCGGCTACGCTTGAGACTACGCAACACAATGTGCGCGTGATCCTCGTCATCTTCGACCAGCAGAAAGTGCAAAAGATGTGTGTCATGTGCCATGAGCGAAACCCCTTTTGAATGCGTAAGGTTTTAATATGAATCGCCGTGATTGTAACATGCTTTTCGATGCGTCTAGCGCTCGCTGGTGTCATTATACTTTTCGGTAGTGGATCAGTTTGAATTTTTTAGCCTCCGGCGATCCGTTGGGGGTTAATGCAACATGATTGTCAAACTGACCCACTACCTACTTTTCTCCGAATCCAACGTATCAAAGTCGTGGTGTATGTGATAGAGATAGCCTTACCGTTGGTTTGTCGGGGTAGCTATTAATCAACTTGGATTAAGTTTGGACTAGGTGTGCGGCATCGAGTGAGATGCTGGGATGATCAGGGCTGGGGTGCAGCGTGGAGGGATGGCGGGGTGGGTGGGCCGTTAAGCGGCGGTGGGTAATTTTTGAATTCTTTCCCGGGGAAATTCGACCCAGAACGTGGCGCCTTGGCCCTCTTTGGATTCGACCCAGATACGGCCTTCATGGATTTCCATGATGCGGGACACAATGGTCAGGCCTACGCCGCTACCCTCTTTGTCTTTGGAGAGGCGTTGGAATAGCCCAAAGATTTTTTCCTGGTATTGCTTGGGAATGCCAGGGCCCGAGTCATGGACAAAGAACCGTAAATTGTGATCCACAGTGGTATGGCCGATGGTGATTTTAACGCCCGGCTTCACGCAGCCATATTTCAGGGCATTGCTGATCAGGTTTTCAAAAACTTCGCCAATGCGCACAGGATCCGCATAGACCGGTGGCAAGATCGAATTAATCTCACACGTCGCCTCGGCCTGTTCGAGGCGCGGCGTCATGTCGTCGATCATGTCACGCAATAGCGTGTTGATATCAACCCATTCCGGTTCGTGACGAACACGACCGACTCGGCTTAGTTCCAGCAGATCTTTGAGGCAGCCTTCCATGCGTCCGATGCTGCGCGTCATACGATCAAGTGAGCCGTATGCTTCTTCCATCTCGCCTGCTGCTAGATCTTCGCGAATGCAATCGACTAACCCAGCGCAACTGACCAGTGGCGACTTGAGGTCATGCGATACCGTGTAGGTGAATTGTTCCATCTCCGCGGTCTTGTCTTCCAGTTCCTGAATCAAGCCTTGCAATTGATGGATGGATTTTTTCTGTTCCGTGATATCACTGCGGATAGCCAGATAGCGATCAATTTTTCCATTGACATCGCGAAACGCCACGATGGTGGTGTCTACCCAATAGAGCGATCCATCCTTGGCGCGGTTGCATACTTCGCCATGCCACAGGTTATCGCTAACCAGAGTTTTGAACATCTTGGTGAAAAATTCTTTGGGGTGCAGGCCTGAATTCACAATGCGATGGTTTTTGCCAATCAATTCCTCGCGGCTGTATTGGCTGATTTCGCAGAACTTATCGTTCACGTGCGTAATGATGCCTTCGACATCGGTCACGGCCACAATCGCGGCTTGATCGACGCCGTGGCGATACTGGGTTAACAGCAATTCGATTTGTTTGCGTTCACTGATGTCCTGAAGTTGGGTGATGAAATATTTGGGCTTGCCTTCCTGATCGCGCACAAGCGAAATATCAAGCTGGACCCAAACATTATGCCCATCTTTATGAATGAATCGATTGTAAAAGCGACGCGTGGGTGTCGTGCCTGTGAGGACAGGCTCCAAGCGTTCTGTATCGAACGGTGCGTCTTCGGGATGATTGACATCATTTAATCGCATGCTCAAAAGTTCTTCCGGGCTGTACCCGAGAATTTTCAGGAGCATATGATTGGCGCTGATCCATGCGCCGTCGAGATTCAATAAACCCACGCCGATCGGGGCATTGTCAAAAGCGCTGCGATAGCGAGCTTCGGTTTCGCGAAGATCACGCTGCAATTGTTGGGAAACCTGCAGCAGTGTTTTGGTTTGCGATGCTTTTTTTAGAAAAACCTCAGCGGCGGTGGCCATCTGTCCAATTTCATCATGGCGTGATAGACCGGGTATCACGATGTCCCGATCGCCTTTGGCCAGGCGTGTCAGGGTTTGTGTGATGGCTTTTAAGGGTGGAACCAGATCGCGACGCAGCCACGTGCTGGCAAACATGCCGATCATCACGGTGAATAGGCCCGCAATATTGCTGATCATTCGAATCTTGGATTCATCTTGGGTCATGTCGCGAGCCAGCGTGGAGACCCGAACCAGGTTTCGGCTTTTGATATCAGATGACAAACGCGTGAACTGCTCCGCGTGGTAAGTCATCTGGATGGCTGGATCGACCACGGATGATTTTAATTCGGTTTTGCCATTGGCATTGATCTGTGTCTTGTCTTCAAAACAATTCATGTAGAGATGAAATTGTTTCACCATCAATTGCAGGTCTTCGCGATCCTGTTCGTCCTGAGTCGTAACCAGCATGTTGTCAAGCTGTGCTTGTAATGTGTCGCCGAGAATTCGGACACGATCTGCCGAATCGGCACGTTGGTTATAGAGAAACACCGCGACATGATGTTTTAATTCAGCCACGTTCTTGTCGATTTCTAAAATGTCAAATACTTCGGTGTGACGTTCGGTATACAGAGCAAAAATGTTTTTAGCTTGCGACAAACCGTAGTGACTCATAAACACAACGATCAAGTGCATGGCAATGACCACACCGATAGCGGTGCTTACTTTGAATCCAACACGAGAAAATAGGGGGGGCAACGTTGGTTTCATATTCAGCAAATACCGAAGATTGCTTCGTCAATTTTTGGCGATAACCAACTCGTTTGAAGTTAGTTGCCATTGGTGGATTCTGGTCTTACATGCGAGGCGTTCGTTGTGCCGAATTGTTTCTGGCCGATTTGGTTGTAGATGCTTTCGAAAAGCAGCTCGGCTTTTTGTTTGGTGATACGTATACGTTCTATTTTAATTCGAAGCCGATCGTGTGATACCGCGAGTGCTGGTATCGAGTAAGCCTTTGATTTTTTGGTATTTAACATTTTCGTTAACCACCCTTAAGAGGTATTCGACATAAAGCCGACGCGAATTAGTGTGTGGCAAATATTTAATTGATGCCGGTTCGGGTAGATTCCCTAGGCGTTCTCTCATCGTGCGACTGTGACTTGAGTGTGGCCGATTTGGTCCGTTATTGGCATCGCAAATTGACAGGACTTTGAACGCACGTCCGAATTGATACGGACGCGGAACATTTTGAAATGTGGAGGTGCAAAAAAACAGCGGTGAAATTTTCCGGTGCATGAGTTGCTGGATTTGAGTAGGCGACGCTCGCCAGGCACAAGGCGAAAATATTTCCGCGTCCAAATCACGGACCAGCTCTCGACCAGCTCTCGACCAGCTCTCGACCAACTCTCGGTCAACTTCCGAGCAACTTCCCAGCCAACGGCTTGCTCTATTTCTCCCCAATTCCTGCCTCTCGCTACACCCCCTTATGTCTCCCCATTGCACCATTCTTGCGCCGCAGTCACGCTCAGGCTGTAAACCCTTGAAATCCTCAGTCTGGAGTAACGGTAGGGCATTTTTGTGAGTTAGGCTGCGCCCGTATTGCCATGTGGCGATCAGTTCACTATCATGTGCGTCGCTTAAAACAACGCCGACCCGCCAGACTGGGCCGCGTTGAGGCGTCCCGCGAGACGCCTGATTTGAAGCAAGCGTAAGTTCTTGTAAAATAGAAGTTACCGATCGCGGGTGTAGCTCAGTGGTAGAGCGTCACGTTGCCAACGTGAATGTCGTGAGTTCGAATCTCATCACCCGCTTTTCTCAAACGCCTGTTGCCACCCGGTGACAGGCGTTGTCTTTTGGTGTTAAGCGCATTGTTTTTCAAGGCTGTGCGCGCCACTCGATTTTCATCTTCACAAGCGCGGCCATGCCGATCGGTGCTGGCACTCCGCGACATGGAATGTCCCTCAGAGCAGCACGTTTGCCGAATATTTGCCGAAGGAATTGAGGGCTCGCTATCATCGGTACCTATTGCGCGCAGTGGAATGACATCATCTACCTCATCATCGGTAACCCGATCGGGAATGGCTGGCAGCTTGGCCAGTTCCGTTGCAATGGGCAGTAGCCGTTCATTCATGTAGGTGGCTTCGGTCAAGTGCGGGTTCGTATGTCGCATCTGCGCTTGGCGAGCGTGAAAACGTTGTGCATCGAACTGGGCAGTCCGTGGGAGAACGGGCACGATGAATCATTCAATGGCAAGCTGGCGAATGAATTGTTGGAGCGAGAAGTGTTTGATACGTTGTACGAAGCGAAGGTTTTGATCTATCGTTGGCGTATGCAGCACAACACAATTCGTCCGCGCAGTTCGTTGGGCTATCGTCCTCCGGTTAATTGATCGTGTTGCTGATCCGTGAGACCGTGCTCAATCGAGAGCCGTTGTCGTGTACGTCTTCAGATCGATTTGGCCCGGATGAGCAGACCATTCATATCGATTATAAAAACCAAGTCCCGCTGCGGTGAAGTCAGGTGGTTTCCTTCCGGAAAATGGGTTGGGTCCACGCTTTTGAACCGCGTGGGCCGTAGCATTCGAAACGCAAGTAGGTGGCGTCGTCGGGAAATTCGATCGTTAACTCCGAAGCGTCCGCCGCCGCGCACTGGCGACCGACTTGTTGCAGCGCGACGATCCGGCTTGCGTTCTTCGTTTGCAGTCGAATCGTCACTCCCTCGACATCGATCCGGTCGATCATGACCCCCGTCGATGCGTAGAACGCACCGGCTTGCATCGCAGACACAATGCCCTGAGCCGAGGCGTCATCGCTCCACACCATGTTCCACCCCGCACCCGCCCGCCGCATTCCGCCCTGTTCGAACGTCACATCGTGGCAGTCATCATTGGCAAAGCCCCAGACCCGCCGTCCGTCGTGCAGCAGGCTATCCCAGCGATAGCCGGCCTCGGGGTTACCATCGAGCAATTCGATTCCAGCGTTGTAGACCTCGACGCCGATATAGCCGTTGAGCGCCTGCAACGACTCCAGAGGCGCATGCTCACGCCCCCTGAAATTCCATAGCGGGTGGCACATCACCGCGAACCCCTGACTGGCGTTGATCTGATCGATGACCTGCTGTCGGTCGGGATCGGGTTCGACTTTGTTGTCCGCATGCACGTGCAAGATGTGCATGCCGTGGGCGCTCACCTCGTTGCCGGGGATCAGCGTCATCCCGTGACTGTCCAAAGCCGCGTAGTCCGACTCGGCGGTCAGGACATCGTGGTCGCTGATCATCAGGAAGTCATAGCCCAGCGAATGGTAACGATCAACGACCTCCTGCATCGGCTGCTTGCCGTCGCTGCGGTTGGTATGCGTATGCAGGTTTCCGCGGAGCCACCCGCCGGGGCTTGAGAAATCATAGGGAGAGTCGATCATCCGAGCCATTCGCCTCATTAATTGGTGTGGATTATATCGCGCTGGCCATCGCCTTACGTTTTTGGGATTCCCAGCAGTTGGATCGTCAGGTAACTGAGCAGGCCGACCGACGCCGCAGCGAGTAGGGCGACTGTGAGCGGTCGTATGCCCAGACGGCGCAGGCGAGCGATGGAGGTATTGGCGCCAACCGCTGCCATCGCCAGCCCCAGGCACACAGTCGCCAGTCCAGCCGCTTGGTTGAGGAAATGTTCCCACACCCCACGTGGCAACACGCCGAACGGACGGGCCGACAGATCACCGACCGAGCGCAGACCAGCCATCGCCACGAACATCACGACGAACAGGGGAATGTGACGCGTCAGTCGGTGCCAAACCGCGAAGGCAGTTTTTTCGAGCGGGTCTTGTGTGCTTGACGAATCGGAAGTTTTGGCATCATTGCCGCGATAGTAGATCGCCGCCATCAGTGGCACGACGACGATAAGCGACAGATTGCGGAGCAGTTTGGTGACCATCGCCACTTCCAGCGCCTCGGGGGCCGCGTGTTGCTGCTGATACATCAGCCCGGCCCCGGCGACTTGCGACGTGTCGTGGATCGCCGTGCCCAGGAACAGTCCCGCAGCCTTGGCAGAACCATCAAACATGCTGTGGGCGACAAAGGGATACACAAACAGTGCGACGAGCCCGAACAGCGCAATGCACGCGACGGCGTAGCTGATCTCGTCATCCTCTGCATCGATGCTGGGCGCGGTGGCCACGATCGCGCTGACGCCGCAGATCCCGGTACCCACAGCGATCAGGCTTGCCATACGGCGGGGGATTCGCAGCCATCGACCGAAGACCGTCGCCAGCACCAACGCGCCGGTCACGCAGACGAGTACCAACGGCAGAGCCGTGAGCCCGATCAGTCCCACCGCAGCGAGGCTTAGGCGCAGACCCAACAGGACGATGCCCAGTCGCAGGACGAGTTTGGCACACCATTTAAGCCCAGCGGCAAACGCGTCGGGCAGGCTGACGACATTGCCCACGACCAAACCCAGGATGATGGCCAACAGGATCGGGCTGACCGGTCCTTTGAGGTTGGCGACCAGCAGTTGGTTCAACCACGGCGCGAGCAGTGAGGCCGTGAAGGTGACCACACCGGCCAATAGCAGTCCCGGTGCGATGCGTGCCAGCCACTGCATCGCGGCATCGCGCTTTGTCTGCCCTGGCTCAACTCCCTCGCGCGGGCCAAGCGGCTGCAACTCGGGCACACCCTCAAAGCTCGAAAGCCATTGAGCCAACTCGGGGTTGGTGTAAGGATTGGCAGCAGGTTTCATCGGGCTTAAGTCGACCACGATGTCACATCCTCCATGAGGTTGTGCCGTCACTGAATACGTATCGCGCCGGGTTGGCCAGAGCATCGGGCACCCATTAAATCCATCTGTCACCGGACTGTTAAGCGGTCAGTCCAGAGCACCCAGACGCGGGAGATTATTTATGCAAGTCGCTCTGGCTCACAACGTCATCACATAGATGTATCCCTTGCGGCCGGTTTCGATGTGACCGACCGAGCGTTGGGACGGCTTCTTGTTGGCACCGGTTTCACCCGCGTAGATCGTGCCGTCGTGGCCGACCGTCATGGCATGCACGCGGTACGCTTCGACGCCTTGCTCTTGATCGACGATCGGCCCGATCTCGCGGTATTGCTTGCTCGCCGGGTCGTATTCAAATAGAAACGCGCCGCGTGTCCCGTACTGCGGACCGCCGCCGGCAGCGCCGTAGATGCGCCCGTCGCGGACGACCAGCGCGGGGATGCGGGGGCCGTCGTTGGGTCGGCACAGTTCCTCAACCTTGAGCGATCCAGGCTCGATGGAAAAGACGATACCGGTCTCATGGGTGCCCGCGTAGATGAGTCCGTCGTCGCCGATGATCGCCGAGTCGATGCGGAAAGTTTCTTCACCGCCGGGGAGCTTGACGTCGGTTTCGGTGAGCTTCTTTTTCTTGCTGTCGTAGGTGAAAATGTAGCCATCGCTGCACGAGCCGTAGACGATGCCGTCGTCGTCGCAGACGATGGTGTGGCTGCACGCGCTGTCGCGCCACACGCCGCCGTGGACCTGATCGTTGAACAGGATTTCGCCCGTTCGCAGGTCCATGGCGAAAAAGTCGTTGTGGAAATAGGTCATGCCGAAGATCTGCGACCCGTCCTTGTTGATCGCCGTGGCGACGATCCACATGTACTGCACGGGGACACCCAGGTCCTTGGACGTGTCGGTTTTGGGGTCGTAGATGAAGACGTGCCCGCCTTCGTCGTCCTTGATGCGGCGGTGCTGTGTGCCGAAGCCGATGTTCTGTCCCGTGCCACCGACGAGGCGACCGTCAGGCAGAACCGACAGGGCGTGATGGATTTTCTGAGCGTAGGCCTCGCCCTTGCGCGTGTACATCTGCGGAGCCGAGACGATCGAGTCGCCGACATCGCGTGATGTGCGGTTCTTGGGATCATACTCACACAACAGGTGGTGGCGGTCGCCGGTCATGCCGCCGTAGATTTTCCCATCACGACCGGTAACGAGAGAGACCACCTCATAACCCCCGGGAAGGTCGGTGTCATGGGCGTGAACTTTGAAAGTGCCAGTGCGTTCGGCTGTGACGGTCATGGTATCTCCTGGGTTGAAAAAAATAGGCGTTTACTAAGCGTTTACATTGCACGCAGGACGCTCTTGGCGGTAACCAACTGCGGCACCTTTTTGAGCTTTCCGGTGTAGAGGTCCCAGATATTCTGCAGCGTGTCCGTGGCATCGAACGAAGCGCCGGGGCGGGCATACCACGCGTCTTTTGAGGCAATGGCGGGCGTAGGTTCAAGACGCTCACGCAAGGCGCGGAAGTCGCGCCAGGCCCCCAACACTTCGCGGAATTGGTCCTCGCAGGGCTTGCCGAATAGCTCGAACTTTTCCACCGCGCTGTGGTAGTCATAGTTGCCGACGTTCCACGCCCAAGGCGTCAGCGTTGGTATGCGATATCGCATCTCAAACTCGAACGTCAGTCGCGCCGCATGCACCGCCGCCGAAAGCATCGCGAACGCGTCACGGACGATTTTCAACCGACGCATGACCACGCGGTCGCCCTTCGCTTTGCTGGCGGCTTGTTTGAGCGCCCGTTCGGCATCACGCAACACCTCCGGTGTGTAGATCGCGCAAACGCATTCGTGGCTGCGACGATGGCCGGTGATCCCGATCGCCCCGGGCCCAGACCCGCCGGCGGCAGCGCGGCTCACCGCCTGCTCGAGCACGTTATAGAACTGTTGCACATCACGTCCCGCCTTGCGGAAACAGCGGTCGTACATATCCCGAAGCACGGCATCAGGGTCCTGATCGATATTCCAGAGCAATGACGCGACCAGATAGTAATTGGGCAGATTCACGCCGAAATCGTCAGCGTGTTGCGTGAAGTAATACCGTCCGCCGTGGCGATGCAGTTGCTTGAGCTCACGCGCGAGTATCTCGGTCAACGGCCGAATCAGGCCGGGCCAACTGCGATTCACCACGTAGTCAAAAATGCCCAGCTGACGGGCCGACTGACCCCACCCGGCAATTTCATCTTCCATCATCTGCCGTCCCGATTCACCCTGCCAATTGAAGCGTGGCTCGTCGCAGTACCAAACCAGGATGTTGTCGTGAACCTTGAGGCCCTTCACCGGCTGCTTGGTCCGGCTATACGCGATGACCACAATGAGCTTGTCCGGATGCACCTTCGCCACCCGCTTGGCAACACGATTACTGAAACCGAATACGCTGCGCGTCACGCACCAGGGGCTGCGACCCTGTTCGCCCGAGCGAGGCTTGCGCCCAAGGTTGGCTTGAACACATGGACGACAATCGCAAAAGGTCTCACCATCGTTTGGGCTTAGCCCAATCACCGGCGCGTCGGGGTTCTTCTCGAAGTAGTCGAGGCAATACTGCACGGCGCAGTCCTCGACGCCTTGCTGGCTCAGGCACCGCTGGAGCCTTGCATCCACGAGGCGCTCGCCTCCGATCTCCACGGCATACTCCGGATGGGCTTTGAGCACATCTTCCGGAACCATCACGCCGTAGGAATGCGCTCTGCAAAAGGTGAAGCCGCCGCCGAGCTTCTGGCGTTGAAAAGATTGCGACCAATGTCGCCAGTCACGAACAATGAATGACGGCGTCAAGTGCGTGTCCAACTGAGGAACCTGCAACCTCGATCGTCGCGGGATGTCCTCCCCATCAGGCCCCGGGAAGAACCACCGGCAATCGACATGCTGTTCGAGAAACGCATAGATCGCCAGCCACAATGCGTCCACACTGCTGCCGGTGATTTCCAGACGGCTCTTGCCATCGCAGGTCCAGGCCACGGCTTCGCGGGGACGGGACTTGCGTGATGCGTACCGCTTGAGCAGCTTCGGCGATACGGACAACGCGATGGTCGCCGCGTCGCCAGCGGTCTGCGTGGACTGAATAGTGGACTGAATATTAAAAACCGCCCCCGTCGCCGCCTTCAGGCATCGCGCCAGTTCCTCCGCAATCGGGCGATGACTCGCTTCGCGGATCCGAATTCCAGCTTTCGCTCGCGCCTTGTCAGCCAACCACATCAAGCTCTATCTCCTGGGTCAACGAGTGGCCAGCAAACGCCGTTTGCTGCGGTCGCATTCATGGCAACGCTCGTTGAACGGTATACTAAACCATAAAATCCTATCACGTTTCTCCGTTTCGGTCAACCCGAGCCACACTTCCTCCATTCGAATTCCTGGCTGCGGGCGCATGTTTACGGATAGACCCAAAAACGCCAAGGTCGAAAAATCCACATAATTCCAGTGTTTTTTGAGTTTTTTGTCATGCATGAGGCTTGGGTGGCTGGCGATTCGCCTGCCAACGCGAGGGTGTCCGGCGCGTTCTGTAAGCATGGATCTACGTCGAAGTCGTTTCATTTCAAGGCCATGTGTTTTACTGAATCTGTTTAAACGCTGTTTTTTCTGTCATATCGTCGCATATCCTCGATTGCCGTAGAAACCATCGCCTGGTGACTTGACCACTCAGGTCTGCTTTGGACTGGAACTAGACTCATCGACGACGCAGACGCCCCAAGGCGGAAGCGTGATCACCTGGTCTGAACCGTCGCAGCCATCGCCGTCGTCGCCGACCACAAACCGCCCGGGTGCGACGCATGGTGCATCCACAGCGCGGTCGGTGTGATTCAGATAAAAGCGCAGCTTCCCGCGACGAAGTATTTCCAAACCGGGAGTGCTGCTCGATGGAACATTGATGCCGGCGGCCTCACAACTCATACGCAGCACTTGGCGGGACCCCGATTCGTCGAGACCACAACTCTGATAGATCGACACGCCTTGCCCGACAGGCATCCGGGAGACAACCGGCTCGCCGATAAACCGTCCGCTGGTGTAGCGTGCCAAAATTTGCGCCTTGGCATCGACTTCAATCTTCTCCATGTATTGCACAGCCGTGGCGGACCATTGGACCACTCGCCCATCGGATGCTTGAGTCGTCGCCACGCCGATCGGCCTGGCGTCGTCGGTCGAGGTCAGGCTCAGTGCGTCGGGTCGACGGGCAATAGCCGCACAACGCTCGGTCACACGCGTGCCGAAGAGCGAAGACATGCCCATGTCCTCTGGCGTGATGAAGAACTTACCGTCACAATCCCTCGTTCCCGGGCTGGTATGCGCCAACACGACGCCACCGTTTCGCACGTAGTTTTCCAGCGCCGCTTGTACCGAGTCGTCCAGGATTTCTAAATAGGGGAGGATCACGAGTCGGTAGCCGGCCAGTTCAATGCTGCCACGTGTGGGGCTGACACGCGCGGGAATGATGTCGGCCTCGAGGTGCATGCAATTTAGTAATGCGTGCGTTTTCGCGACACGCTCAAACCCCGGTCTTGCTTCCAGCTCGGCGCACAGCGCGGTGTCATAGTCGTACAGGATCGCGATGTCGCGCCGCGGCATCGGCAATTCACCGACCCGATTCGACAACTCATCCAATTCGCGGCAAACGGCCTGGACTTGCCGATACGGACCAGCCGGCTCACCCGACCAGTCCAGAATGGCCGCGTGATGCGCTTCGCCCATCGGTGACTGTCGCCAGCGGAAATAGCACATCGTATCGACGCCCCGAGCGAACACCGCGTAAGCCCAGGGACGCAGGGCACCACTGCCGGCGTCAGGTGTCGCGTCGTGGTTCCACGCATTGGTTTCCAATATCCACAGGGGCCGATCGCTGCCAGCGACGCTGCGCATGAAGTCCAACTGCGCCGCGTAATAGAAACGGTCGGCGTAGTAATTCCAGTACATATCCAGGCCGACGGCATCGAGTCCGGTGAAAAGCTGTTGCACATCGATGCCCGGATTCAGCCCGGCCCAGACATTGGTGGTGATGGGTTGATCGGCCCCGGCAGCCCGCAGGCAACCGGCCTGATCGGCCACGCGTTGGGCCTGAATCTGGTCGGTAAAGCGGCGAAACGCTAACCGCCAACTCAGGCGATCGCACCGAGGGTCGATCTGATCGAAGTCGCTCATCTCGCCGGACCAGAACACCGCGCCCCAGGCACGATTGACCGCCTCGATATTTTGATAACGCTCCTGAACCCATTGCCGAAACGCCTGGATGCAACGGTCGCAATAGCACGGAGCGAGTGATGAAGGCTCGTTATCGATCTGCCAGCCGAGGATCGCTTCGTGTTTTCCAAAGGCCTTAAAAAGTTGCGTTGCGATGCGGAGGGCATAGGTCTGAAAAATCTCAGACGTGGGACAAACATCACGGCGAAAGCCAAACCTTGCCCGCTCGCTGTTTGACTCGATGCGCATGACATCCGGGTGGTCCTGAATGAGCCACACCGGTGGACCAGCGGTCGGCGTCGCCAGGATCACGCCGATGCCACGGGCCGCCAGTTCAGCGATGGCTTGATCGAGCCATTCGAACTGGAAATCGCCGTCGCGCGGCTCCATCCTGGCCCACGCGAAATCGCCAAGTCGAACCGTGTTGAGTCCGGCCTCGGCCATGAGCTGAGCATCGCGTGCCCAGCGTGAACGTGGCCAGTATTCGGGGTAGTAAACAACGCCACGGTTTTTCATATCAGTCGCCTTGCTGTCCTTGTTGCTGTTGCTGTCCCTGTTCCTGCCCCTGTTCATGGGAGGCCTGGGTCATGTACCGATTGATAGCGCGGGCGGCGTCATCGAATGGGTCACGAATCAGCCTCGACGTGACATAGCGAGCCAACTCGGAACGCGAGCCGATCTCCAACAGATTGTCGGGTAGCACATGATCGCCACGACGCGCCACAGCCTTGATGTTTTCGGCCAAGGCCAACACACTTTCGACATCGCGTTCATTATCATCGCCGTCGCCTTGAGCCGAGCGTGGCATGCCCGCCAAGGCCGCAGCGGGGAACCAAGGTCGACTGACCGCAAATAATTCGTGGAGATACCCATGGGCAAGATCCGCAAATTGCGCGCGTGAAGTGCCCAGGCAAGTGGCGTGGTGGTCGGTCAGGTAACGATCGACACCTGCTTGAAGCCCCGCCGCATCGCGTGCCGCGATCATGACCCGACCACGATCCGCTTTGACGATATAGCCGGCCTCGCCGACGTAATCGAGTTCCCCTGGATCCACTTGGCCACTGCGGATGGCAGGTTCCTCGCCGAGTACGATGGCGTTGGCAAGGCTGTCGGTCGCATCGAACGACTCGATCGGCAAGCGAACGCCGAAGCTGCGCTCAACCCCATCCTGCATCGTCACCGCCGCCTCTGCTGACTCGCCTGCGGAGACAATCCGTGAAATCGGCGTCAGCACACCGTGCATGATGAACGTGCGAAACTGCGGGGAACTATTGAACCGTGCAAACTCGATCGTCGGACCCGGCTGATCCTGACGCTGATACAACGCGGACCATTCATTCAAGTCAGGTAACTGGTGCGGCACCGTCGGCGTAAACCGGCTTAGCCATACCACTGGCTTCTTGGCAGGTAAGTTTTGAGGAGGCGGGATGTGGTTGCGTGTCGACACGTTCAGCAGGGTCAAGACGACATCCTTCGCCGGACTGTGCGGGTAGACACTGTCCTGAGCCCAGACGTCTAAGCCGATGTTTTTGATGCCGTCCCAGTCACGGTAGTCGTCGCGTCTGGGATCAAGCGTTCGCAGGTCGAAGCGAATCATCTGTTCGCCTTCACGCAGATAGAAATCGATGTGTGTGCCTTGGACGTATAGCGTAACCGGCACGTCGGCGGTGGCGTGGACATAAAATTCCACCCAGTGTCCGCCATCCAATGGCAACGCTGATTCGAGGCTGCGTTCCAGATAAAACCGCCCGAGGTGCATCGACTGATTGCCCACCTGATGCACCGGCAGTTTCGAGAGCGGAAGATAAGCCCGCACGCCCTTGACCCTTGCGCCTGTCACCGATTTAAACATCACCGCCTGCACCGGCTTGGCCAGGCTGGGCTGGGACGCATCGGATACCCACTGCGACGCCTCGTTCGCGGTGTCGAATGCATACGCATGGCTGGTCGGTATCGCGCCGGATGTCGTATCGCGGTAGGCCACGCCGGCGTCGTCGTTCGCCTCGGGATCGAACAGCAAGTCGCTGGCCGGCGTCTGCTGGTTCGCCGCGTCCGATGCGTCTGCCTTCAACGCCTCGAGGGACTTGGTCGTCAGCTTGTCGATGTTCTGAACGAGTCGGCGAAGGTCCGCGTCTTGCGCTGCTTGAATGACTTGGGCGCAGTGCGATTCAAACTTCGCAAGCTGCTGGGCAAACGCCTGTTCCGAAACACGCAGGTCGGGTCGTCCCTGACGGGGGTGGATGGCGCCGAGTTGATCGAGCCAGGGCTGTATCACATCGACGCCGACGCGCAGCCGTGTCAAAGGGTCTGTCTTCTGCGCATCGCTGAGCGCGGCGGCGGTGAGTTGGCTGGCTTGTTGAAAATAGCTCGCTGGGGCGCTGGGGCCGTTCTGCTTACGCCTGCTGAAGACGGCGCGGGTGTGTTGGCCGTGGCGTTCTTGCGTCGCTCGACGCAGTCGGAGCAGGGCCAGCATCGGTTCGCTGGCTGGCCCATAGCGTGCCTCACCGTAGGCCTGTAAGAGCGGCTCAACATCTTGAAATGGATCCCACGACAACTCACTGCCAAGCCACTGCACGAGGTCACCCTGGGCACCGTTGTAATAGATGTGCCGAACGTCGTGACTTGCCGCGAACTTGATCCGCGCTGCGGTCCCGAACGCTTCATCGCTGGGGTAATCATAAAGCCCGACCTGGCCCGGCGAGTGCCGCAACCAACTGAAGAATTCCTCCATGGCCATCATGTTCAGCGGACTCTCGTACGTCGTTGCCGAGGTCGCGCGTGAGTTCCAGAACCAGGCTGCGTACAGCACCACGACATTTGGTGCCAGTCGGGTTTGCAACGGCGGTTTGACCGTCTGGAGATAGGCCCCGGTAAACACCGTCTTGTCCGGATGGGTCTGGGCCATGGGGCCGGCGATTGCGTTGACCCATTCCATGACGCGATCGGTGGTGTACGTCGGGATCGGATCGGATGCCCGGCAGCGATCACATTCACAGACGACCGTGTCAGATGGGGCCACGCAGAACACGCGAAGCTCATCGCGCAGGTCCATCCAACTGGCCAAGCGCTGCGCGGCGACCGCTCGCCCGCCTTCGCTGGTCTCGCATAAGGCGCTTCTTATATAACGACTCGGCGGGATTGTTTTTCCCTTGCGCGTGGCGAAATACGCCGGATTAGATGCGTAGTACAGGTCACGAGGCACGAGGTAGCCGGCGGTGTGGAACCAATCAGGAAAGTCACTGCCCGTGAATGTATAGGGGGAATAATCTTTCCCGCGATCATCGCCAAAAAGCTCGGGATTCTCCGCTCGACGCGGATCGGCCAGCACGTATTCGCGCATCGTACTGCGAAAGAATCCCCGATCGACATGAGCCAGCAGGTCACGATGTGCCAGAAAAGGGCGGTCCAAAATCGGCAGACCCTCAAGTCGATCGGGTGGGTTCGCATCAATGCGCACCAGCGTTCTGCCGTCGACGCCGTCGCGCCATGGGTAATGGTGATAGCCCAGACGCCGCAACAGCGTATAGGCGCCATAAAGCGTGCCTTGTTGGGTCGGCCCCGCGACGGCGAGGCGTTCACCCTCACCATGAATCACAAAGCCTTCCACCTGAACTGATTCAAGCTGCTCCCGTGAGATCAACCCCGCTTCGATCGCAAGCGTCGGACCAAGATAGATCCCCGGGCCGCCATCCGCAGTGTTGACACGTTCGATCGGAACAGACCGGCCCCACAGTTCCTCCAGTGCTTCCTGTAGTGCTCGCGCCGCGCGACGCTCACCATCGGTGAACGTCTGCGACATCACGATGCGATTGAGTCCATCAAGCTGTACAGATTCTGCTGTGGCGGTATTGGACAGGTGGGGAATCCAGACGCTGACAAACACCATCAGCACCTGGAACAAACGTGAACGTGGCGACATCTATCGTCCTCTCATATCAATTCGAATATTGTGCGAGCGGGTTACGGCATACTCGCGCGAGAAGTCTTGAGCGTGTCTGATTCGATCGTGATTTGGGAGATCATGACCCAGGAACTGATCAGGCTGTCGCTGGCGGCAAGATTCTCAATCGTCAACACATTATCCGTCGGCTGCAAGACGCCCGCGGGCAGCGACACCTTGAGCATCCCCCAACCGCGCTTCGGAAACGGGTTCGTGTCCTCGAACAAAACCTGATCGTTGAGCCGCACCCGCAAGGGCACCGGCTCACTCCATAGCTTGTCACTGTCCTGGCCTTCGATGAGTAGGTGAGCCGCGTCCGCGACCGACTCACCGAGATTGAAGCTGGCTTCAAGTTTGGAAAACTCGGTCATCTGTCCCCGGGCGACAACGACATCCGATCGCGGTGGGCACTCCCAGGCATAGTGGGCGATGTACTGCCCGCCGGTCAATTGAAGCGGCGAGACATTCCAACCGGTCGCGGTGCGTGTCACGAAATCGGTCTGGCGATGTTCTTCAACCACGCCGCGGGGATCTTCCATGATGTCGGTGGCCAATGTCGGCAACACGGTCGGGTCATCACCCAACTCGATCCGCACGCGTGACAACTCCCAGATCAGGTCCACCAGTGGCTGATAGCTGAACGTCGGCGGCGTCTTCTTGGCTCGCTCGGCCCGCCGTACCTGATCCTGGTGTTCACGCGGAAGACTGAAGTGAGCATATTCACGCAACGTCTTGCCGAAGACCGCGTACTGGTCGTCACTCAAATTCCCAGTCGGTCCGGGGTGAACGCGCAACGAGTTCTTGACGAAATCCTGGCGGGTCCGTTCGAGATCAGCCTTGGCCCAACGCGTCATCCCCGGGTCGTTGATCGCTTCGTCGAACAGCGCGTAGACCCGCTCGACAAACGCGCGGTTAAAGAACCGAGCCGATGGGTAACCACCCGAGATTGAATCCTGTCCATAGTCCCCGAACTCAAGTCGGTCGTGGATCAGGTCAAAGAGTTCGATCACGGTCGGGGCTGCGTCGCCGTAATAAGCCCGGATAAATTCGTTCTTGAGTCGGCCCGGGTCCTGGGAAGGATCCCAGCCGAGTTTGCTGTGCACGAAGACGAACAAGTCGGCGAAAGAGTTCGGCGTTCCGCAGTACCAGACGGCACGCAGATCGTGGTCCGCGCCCCATTTGAGCCGATCCGCCATGCCATAAAGGGTGTACCGGCCACCGGCGTTGTAATCGTATAGCCCCATATTTTGCGGCGCGACTTTCAGCCAGCCTTCAAGATAGTGTCGCGCCACCACGTTCTCGCGGGCATCGAAGTCTCGAAAGCTGTTGGGCGCGTTGGATGCGTTGGGCCAGGCAGCGTAAAGCACGACCACGCTGGGCTCTGGCTTGAGGTTGAGCGGCGGCAACTCCGCAGTGTTGTACGCATTGGTCACCAGCACTTTATCGGGGTATTTCTCGGCCACAACGCGTGCGACATGGTTGATCCAGTGCAAGGTCTGGTCCGCGCGGTTGCCCAGCGCCTGGCATGATGAGCAATCGCACCAGTCGATGCCGTCTCCCTGCGCCACCATGAAATAGGCCCGATCAGGCTGCTGCTCGATCCATCGCAGCATACGTCGCGTGGAAATAGCCAACACGTCCGGATTCGATAGACAGAGCATCAACCGGTTGGCCGGCGTTCCCTTGGGCGAACTGTAATACTCAGGGTGCTCGTCGTAATACAGATGCTCTGGCACGAGGTAGCTGGCGGTGTGGTCCAGCCACAGCGATTTGTCAAACCATCCCGCTTCGTCATGGGCCTCGGCAGCGATGCGCGGATCACCAAAGAACCGATAGCTCCACCCGCCCAGCGACGCCGGCGCCACCACGCGCTTCACGTCGTACACCGGGCGATCCGACAACGCACACATCGCCAGTCGTCGGTGCTGCGGCGTCGGGACGATCTCGCTGTGCCTGCTGTAGAAACGGCAACCTTGTTCCTCAAGAAATCGGTAAACACCGAATTCCGTCGACCACTGATTGGCTCCGGCGATGATGACGTTGCTGTCCGTCGCTTCGATGATAAAACCTTGATACCCCACCTGGGCCGAATCCAGGTCCACGCCGACCTCCGTGGCTGCGTCGGCGCCGAGCCGGATGACGTTGTTCTGCGGGTGACCGATATCTGCCGAGGTATGCACCGGCAACTGGATCGAGAACATGCGGTCAAGGTACTTGGCCAACGTGCGCGATGGCGGTTTGCCCTCGACCGATTCTTCCTGAGCGACGATGGCATAGAGGGGAAACGCGACGCCAAAATCGGTGACACGCGTGGCCGGCCGATGCAGGTAAAGCATATCCCCCGGCAACGGCTCTTCCGGCGAGCGGGCATACAGCGACAGAAGATGCAATGTCGTGTCTGCACCGGGGGGGCCAGGCGCGCCGGGCGTTTTAATGGCCAGTTCGATCTCCGTCACGTCTCGCCAGTTCACTGAATCCCCGACGCGATGGAACGAACCTAAGGGCAGCAGCACGATCTGCTCGCCCGGCTCAATGCGAAACGCACGCTGGTAAGCGCCTTGGCTGCCATGCAAGGTGATTTCCGCCTCCAGTGCGTTGTCCGAAGCCAGTGCAATGCCTAGCTCTTGTGCATTCAACAGGTCGAGCTTCAGCGGGTGTCGCCAAACTTTTGCTTCATCGTCATCGGTCACGATGTCGAGCTGCACTGCCGACCTGGCCGCGCCGATGAGCGGTTCGTAGGTCACTTGAGCGTTGTTGTCGAGCAACTGCATCTGTGTCATCTGCGTCATCTGCGTCGCGTCGGCGCGACACGGATTAACCACGGACAATAGCATCGCAAAAACACATACCGCCCCGGCCCATGCACAGGCCCATTTTTCAAACATAAGATTCTCGCTGATAACGCTCCGGGGTCAGCCGATCCGCGGCCTACTCCCAGAGCTGTGAATTTGTACCGGACCGCCACTTGCTGGGGGCCGAACCGATTTGGGTTATATCGCCGTTTGCATTGGCACCCACGTAACTCACATGGCCATCGACATAGCCAACCTGCGCACCTTCATTGTGGGCATACCAAAACGCCCGCCCGTCATCGAATCTGAGTTGCGTGCTGCTGGAGGCGCCGCGGAAGTTACCGTCGATCAGGTAATAGGTGCCGCTGGGGTTGGTAATCTGTTCTTTTGAGGTCGCCTGCGTGTTGTTTAAAGGCAACGAGAGAAAGAGGATTAAGTCCGTATTGGGACACCATGTCGGCTCAGTCTCCTGGATGGCCCAGAACTGAAGCGGCGCTTCGAGAGCCGCTTCACACTGAAAATCCTTCCAGATCAGCTTTTCCGGATCGGTCGCGCTTTTGGGCATCGAAAGATAAGGACCAAAGACCTGCTTCTGGGTCCAGACCGCCGACGAAGCCACTTGCGGAAACGCCTGACCGAAATCCTCGCTATACATAAACAGGGCGAAGAGGCCCTGCCGCATATTACTGCTGCAGCGGGTCATCTGAGCCGCCTCACGGACTTTGCTAAGGGCCGGCAACAAGAGTGCGATCAGTAGCGAGATGATCGAAATGACAACCAACAGTTCGATCAAAGTAAACCCGTGTATGTGGCGCTTCATCTGTTGACTCCATCGGGTGGATCCAGAGCGGTCGATTCGCGAACAACCAACCGAGTTGGCTGTCGCAGGTTGACAGAATGGCTCTCGCCTGGCTCGATCATCTCCAGCAGAAGCCGCGCCCCGACTTGCCCGACTTCATAGGGACATGCGTCGACCGTCGTCAGCGGCATCGGCAATAACTGGCTGAACTCCATGTCATCGAAACCACATATCCGCACGTCGTGCGGAATCCGGCGCCCGCTTTCCAACAGCACGCGCATTGCCGCCATCGCGATCAAGTCGTTGTGACAGACCACCGCATCAAACGGCTTATTCCGGCTCAACAGCTCTTTGATGCCGCGTTCGCCCGAGGCCTCGTCGAAGCCCTGTTCATACACAATCAGCTGCGGGTCAAGATCGTACCCACGTCGTGCGAGCGCCATCTGCAGCCCCGCGAGCCGCTCCTGCGCGTTGAGGTGTTCCATCTCGCCGGTGATCGTGGCGATCCTGCGCGAGCCCTGAGCAATCAAGTGTTCGGCGATCTGCTCCATGGCCTGAAGGTTCTCGATCTGCACCTGGCAGGCGCCGGGGACGTGGCGGTCGCAATCGATCAACACCTTCGGGATGTCGAATCGGTCGAGAAGCTCGCCAACCTCCTCAATGAACGGCCCTCTGACCAAAAGCCCGTCGAACTGACCCCGCTCCAGTGTGACAGGCGAGCGTCCCGCCCTAAGGTCGTCCAGCGTGGCTTTGACAATCGAAGTCACCCAGCCGCGGCCTTGGGCCTGATCGTGGCAGCCGTCGAGCATGGAGTGGAGGTAGCTGCCGCCGGGCCGTCGGCCCACGCGAGGTGTGGCCTTAGAAATCGCCAGGAACGAGATATGCCCATGGTGGACGCTGCCTCGCGTCTGTCGGACAGTGGAAGGCCGATAATTCATGTGCCGTGCGATGCCCAGCACCCGTTGGCGCGTCGCGTCAGAGATCCCCGCCTTGTTGCGCATGACCATGGAGACCGTCGCCTTGGCTACACCGGCCCTCTCGGCCACATCGCTGATGGTTACTGCACGTGATTCACTCACTGAACGCTCCTACCGAACAAGTTCAATAGACCATATTACCAAGACCCCCCGCGCTGTCAAGCCTTTCTTGCCATCAACCTGCGATCACATTCCAGCAACCGGCTGTCGCGTCCCGGCAAGGCGTTTTTATCGAAATATTAAGCGATAACCATCGGATTGTGCCGGAAGCTCAGGTCTTTGACTGCCTGAGCCATGCTATCAATTAAATCCTTGACATTGCAATTCAATCTGGTTACTTTGGATTGCATAAGTTTACTAGACCATTCAAAAGCTGTTTAGTGTTGCGTTGTTTTAACGCCATGGTGCCGAATTTGACAAAAGGGCAAAACACCGTGCGTAAGCTCTGGGGCCTTCATGAAGCCCGGCCACGAAAAGCCCTCGATCTTTCCCAAGCAGAACAATCTCGTTCGATCTACTCCACGTTCTACCCATCCCCATCTGGCAAGGAGAAACTTCATCATGCGAAACCTAAAAACGACCCTGGCGATCTTGGCCGCTCTGTCGCTGACTGCCACGACTGTCCACGCGGGCATCGTGTTCCAAGCGGATTTCAACGGCACAGGCAGCGAGACTGGCACTGGGGATGACGTGGTCACCCTCGGCGGCACGGGCTCAATCACGAGTTCAAACCCAGGCTCAACCGTTGTCGAAACTGGCGCGGAGATGGTGCCGGGCGGTGGTGGTTACTTGAAGATCACTCGAGCGGCAGGGGTGGACGGCGGTGGGTTCAACGGCGCAGACTTCGATCCCTTTTCGGGTGCCAACTGGATCGACAGCTGGTACACCAACGGCGGCAGCCCGACCGGGGGCGACGATACGCTCGTCGGCGCTTTTGACTTCTTCTATCGCCAGAACAACAACTTCAACGGACCCGGATCTTTCCAAATCCAGTTTGAAGAAGAGGATCGCAGTAACGGCCACGGACTGCATCTCGAATTGACAAGACTCCACGCCACGCTCACCCAACGCCTGTATTTACGGCTCAGGAATGAGGACACAAACACCGCTTTCACCGAACGCGGTGACTTCGCCTTTGAGGCGGACACGCTGTATCACATCGCCGTGCTCGCCGAAGGCACGGCCGGCAACACCACCTTGAAGCTGTTCGTCGTAGAGGGCGCCGGAGCCATCGATCCCAATGTAGATTCGCCGCTGGTCACGGTGAACGTGGGCAATCTCGACCCGGACGGAACGCTGCAGTCATCGTTCAACACCCAGTTCAGAAATCTGCCGTACCAGGAAATGGAAGACTGGGACGACTACGAGGGCGAAGTGGTGCTGGAATACGATTCGTTCCGCATCTATGATTCGGCGCCGACCGTATTCGCACCACTGGCAACGGCAGCGGTACCCGAGCCAGCCTCCGTTCTCTTGATCGGGGCGGTCCTCCCAGGGTTGCTGCTCCGACGACGATAATGTCCGGGGAGACATGCCCTTTCATGTCCATCTCGGACGCTGGAAGTGGGATGGTGGGCCGACGAGAATGCAGCCCCCAGTCCTCATGCGTAGCATGGCGGATGGGGTTACTGCCGGATTTCGGCTTCGCTGATGACAACCCCATAGGCCGGTCGGTTCACTTCGGCCTGGGCGATGTCAGCCTTGGCTTCGCCAGCGTTTGCCATGCGTCGGTGCAAACGTTCGCGCATGGCTTGGGCGACCGCGCGGTGCGACTCCCAGTGAATGAGGTTGACCAATTCGTACGGGTCAGCCAGCAAATCATAAAGATGCGATTCGACATACCGCGACGCGCACCCGGTTTGCCCGTTCACATCATCAGGCTCGGCAGTGACGGCGAACTTCCATCGCTTGGTACGAACGCTGCGGCCTGTGCACGACTCACTGATCTGGACATAGACATCGTCCGGCCAATCGATTTTTTCCCGTTGAACCAGTGGAAGCACCGACCGGCCCTGCATGGCGTCAGGCACATCGATGCCGGCCGCATCGAGCAGCGTTGGCGCTAGATCGACCAGGCTGATCAGTTGATCGATTTGGCCGCCACTATTGAACCCCGGACCGGTCATGACCCCGGGAATGCGTATCGAGCTGTCATGGCAGGATCGCTTGTACTCGGCATTGCGGGTTTTGAAATGACACGCATGGTCGGTTGTGAAAAGCACGATGGTGTTGTCTTCGAGCTCGAGGCTTTTGAGCGTGTCGAGCACACGGCCGAAGGCCTCATCGATGCGTTTGATCATGCCCCAGTATCCACCGAGGTGTCTCTGTGCTGAACCGCCGATGCTGGCTCGATCACTGCCGCTGCCGGGGTCAAACTCCCAGGCGGGCAAGGCCGCAAGATCGGGTGGCGTCCACCGACCGTGATATTGCTCAGCATAGCCGGTCGGTGCTGGATAATCATCGCGCTGGTTCTGGTGATGCGGTTCGAGCAGCGAAAGCATCGCAAGAAACGGCTGCGTACTCTTGGCGCGG
>JAUHYI010000161.1 GCA_030426385.1 Phycisphaerae bacterium | reverse complement strand
TCCCCATCGTGACGGAAATCCAATTGCTGACGCGTCGGCTCAATCGTCAACGCGTCATCGGGATCACCGGCAGTGCGGGCAAGAGCACCGTGACCGCGATGGTGGGGCACATTCTAGAGGCATGTGAGTTAAAAACGACAAGTGAAAAATTAAAAGTGGAGGGTCACGCTAAGCCGCAAGCGGCGGAAACCCAAGACAGTCAATCACGCGGGGAAAACGTGGAGGGAAATGTGGGGGGGGACGTGGGGGGAAACGTGGGGGGGGTGTGGGTTGGGGGGAATTTGGGGGGATCGTTGTTGGGGCGACTTGATGAGATTGATGGGGCGAGAGACTGGGTGGTGTTGGAGCTATCGAGTTTTATGCTGCACTATTTGCGTGAGGATGGCTGGTCGCCGCGCATCGCGGTGCTGACGAATTTGTCAGCGAACCATCTGGATTGGCATGGGACGTTTGAAAATTATGCCCAGGACAAGCGAGCGATTTTTGCGTTTCAGGATAGGGCCGATGGCGACATCGCGATTGATGGAACCGAACCAGGCCTGAGTTGGCGAGACGAAGATTTGTCAGCGATCGAGCTGTTAACGCCGGGGGTTCACAATCGAGTTAATGCGCGATTGGCTGCGATGGTGGTTGAGTCCGCGATCGGGTTGTCTGCGAAGCGTTGTTATGAATTGCTGGGCGATTTTGCGGGATTGCCGCATCGTCTGCAATTGGTTTGCGAACACGAAGACGTGCGGTATTACAACGATTCGAAATCGACGACACCCGAAGCGGCGATGTTAGCCATCGATGCGTTTGAGGTTGGCACGGTTCACGCGATCGTTGGCGGATATGACAAAGGCAGTGATTTAACCGGGTTGGCCCAACATGCGGCGAAGCGATGTCGAGCGGTGTATTGCATCGGGGCCACGGGTGATGCGATCGCCGAAGCAGTGCGTGATACGTTGGGCGCCCAAGCCCTGGCCAAAGTGTGGGGAGGTAAAGATGCAACTGTGGAGCAGGCCGTTGCAGCGAGCAATGCCCAGCGACGGCGGGGTGATGTGGTGGTGCTATCGCCGGGCTGCGCGTCGTGGGATCAGTTCACGAACTACGAAGCACGAGGCGCAGCGTTTGTGGGTGCGGTATTGCGTGCCACGTCGGAAGGTTGTGCGATGCCCAAGGCGGTTGATTGTTGATTAACCATAAAGACGCAGAGGCACAATGACACAGCGAAAGACAGACACGGAAAAATAGTGCATCGACTCACAAGAAATACGCGTACTTCGATTGATAATAGCCCCCGGTGAATACCGGGGGTTTGTACGAGGAAAAATTTAAGATTGCGCGCGTTTTAACGGCACTGGTAAAAGTAGCAAGTTGCCAAAGGCGGGGTCGCTAAGCCGCAAGCGGCGGGAACCCAAGACGGTCAATCGCGCGCGGAAAAATGTAGCGTGATGCGTGCGGGAAAAAATGCGGGGGAAAAAGTGGGGGGTGGGGTGGGGGGGGTGGGGGGTTAAGCGAGTTGGCGGAGTTTAGCGATGCGGTCCGCAGTGGGGGGGTGGGTTGAGAAAAGTTTGCTGAGGCTGTTGCCGGTGGCAGCCAGGGGTTGGACGATGAACATGTGCGATTGGGTGCTGGTTTCGCCCTGCATGGGAACGCGCTTGGCATAGGAGTCGAGTTTTTGCAAAGCGTTCATGAGACCATGCGGTGTGCCCGCGATCGCGGCGCCGTCAGCGTCAGCAACGAATTCACGGCTACGACTGATAGCCATCTGGATAATAGCGGCGGCGATGGGGGCGAGGATGATCATGCCGATCATGACCAGCGGATGCACGTCGCGCCGTCCGCCGCCGAACATGGCAATCCAGCCGAGCATGTTGAGTGCGCCTGCGATGGTGGCGGCGACGGCACTGATGAGTGTGTCACGATTTTTAACGTGAGCCAGTTCGTGGGCCATGACGCCTTCGAGTTCCTCGTATGAGAGAACCTGCAGCGCCCCGCGCGTGACGGCGACGGCGGCATTTTTCGGATTGCGTCCGGTGGCGAAAGCGTTGGGCGCTTCGTGGGGACAGATGTAAACGCGGGGCATAGGTAGGCCCGCGTTTTGCGACAGACGTTGGATCATGCGATGCAGATCGGGCGCGGTTTTTTCATCGACCTCCTGGCCACGCATGGCAGCCAAGGCGATCTTGTCCGAAAAGAAAAAGCTGATGAACGTGCCCGCCCCGCCGAGGACGAACGCCATGATCAGGCCCTGCTGCCCGAATGCCGAACCGATGGCCAGAATGATGCCGAACATGGCGCCAAGCAGGATGGCAGTTTTGGTGTTGTTGACGAAACGAGTCATGGTTCGTGACCTCCGCGAGGGTGGTTTGAGGGATAGTTTTTGTGTGCGTGGCGATTTTATACGACACGCGTCTGGGCTAATGATAGGCACACGGCGTGCCGCGGAATGTGTTTTTTGTAAACTGTTTTATATTTTGTGGTTATGCGTTTTTTATGCGGGGGATATATGGGGATAAGTGGGGGAGGATGCCGCCAGAGTCGAGATTTGGCGTAGGGTTGCTGCCGAGTTGGCAGGGTCGTGTCAGTGGACGATCTGGTTGTAGATTTCGAGGGCACGCTGGGCCATGGCGAGTGGGGTGAACATTCGGCTGCGGGCGAGGCCTGCGGCGCGGAGGCGATCGCTGGTGGGGCGATCGGTGACGACCTTGACGATGGCGTCGGCCATGGCGTTGGTGTCATCGGGATCCACCAGCAGCGCGGCGTCGCCGAGAATTTCAGGCATGGCTGTACGGTTGGAAGCGATGACGGGCAAACCGCGACTCATGGCCTCGAGCGGGGGCAGGCCGAAGCCTTCGTAGAGACTGGGGAAGGCGAAGGCCGACGCGCATTCGTACAACGCGTGCAAAGCGTCCTCATCGAGATAGCCTGGGAAATCAATATGATGGCGGAGCTTGAGATGACGCGCGGCTTGTTCAGCTTCGACATAACGAGGGTCGGGCGAACCAGCAATGATCAAGCGCAATGGGAATTCGTGGTCGATGGTTTTGTAGGCCAATTTGAAAGCACGAACCAGGCGCACGAGATTTTTATAAGGGTCATGTCGGCCCACGTACAGAATGCGCTTTTCTTCATGGGTCGTGGCATGGACCGGCTCGTGCGGTTCGATGGCTCCGTACATGCGATGAATTTTTGATTCGGGAATGTGGAGGAGTTGATGAATGTCCTTGGCAGAAAAGTCGCTGACGGTGGTGATGGCATTGGCGCGTCGGCATTGCATTTTGAGCCAACGTTTCCAGAGGAACAAAAATTGGCCCTTGCGACTTTTACCCAGAAGATGGTGGCACGTGATGGGAATCAGATCGTGGATGGTGATGAGTATTTTGGTGCGCGGTGCCAGCAGCGGGGCGAAGGCGTCGGGGCAATGGAGCAATTGAATGCGATGCTGGCGAAGGATTTTGGGAAGCTGACGCTGGCTGGCCATGCTTTGCGGCGTGGCGTTGAGGACGGCGTAACGAAAATTAGGCGAGGCAAGGATGTCATCGGTGAGCTGGGTTTTGCGTGTGCCGATCAGGAGGATGGGTTCGCCGTCGGGCAGGGGATTTTCGATTTGAGCCAGCCCCCGGAGCAGGGCGCGGGTGTATCGACCGATACCGCTGAGTTCACTGCGGATGTGTCGGGCGTCGATGGCCAGGCGTTTTAGCATAGAAGACATAGTAATCAAGTCGGCTAGACGCGGGGTTGTAGGTTAGTTTGGGGTGGCAAGCGGGCTGGCGGGCTTGTGGAGGCCTTGTTGGCGGGCATACTGAGAGGCAACCAAAGAAGCACCAAGCACGCGGGGGAAATGTGGGGGGGGGGGTAGTAAAAATGCAGTAGGTGGCGAATGAATGTGCTATAATTCGTTTTGCTACGTAATTACGCGATGGCTACTGGGTGGTTTTTCTGGGGTGGGGGGCAGTTGTGAGAGAAAAGATTTGACATTGTTAGGCGTATCCCAGGCAGTTGGCGATCCATCACATTTTGTGTTTGATGGTGAGGCGTTGGCGTACAGCCAGATTCGTTACAACAATTTGTCGGAGCGGACGGTTGAAATTCCGGTGGCGCTGTCGTTTTTGACGCAACGCCTGGGCGGGGTGGGGCCGCGTCGGCCGGGTGATAAGCGTGGGCCGAGGAAGCGCGTGTTGGAAGTGGGCAACACGTTACGGCATTATGAAAATCATTTGTCGTGGGCCTACGATCTGGGGCACCGGACGATCATCGATAAGTTTGAAGAATACGAAGGCGTGACCAATATCGATCTGTTCGATATGCCTGCGGATGATCTGTATGACGTGATCGTTTCGGTGTCGAGCCTGGAACATGTGGGTCAAGGCCAAACGCCTGACGGGCAATATGGCGAAGCCGGTGGAGTTAGCGGTGATGATTCTGGAGACGCCAGTGGGCCCGTTGCCGAGAATGCTGAGCAAAAAGCGGGGGAAGAAATTGACGCGCAGGTCGGGAATGCGGGAGAAAAAGTGGAGCGGCGTGGGGGGGGTGGGGGGAGTGGAGG
>JAUHYI010000073.1 GCA_030426385.1 Phycisphaerae bacterium | reverse complement strand
GTTGGCCTGTCGATTGTTCGATGCCGAAACTGGGCCAGATAACGACATCACACGCGCGATGAGTTGGTCATTGGTTTCCAAACGAGCGAGTACGGTCCACGCGGCGATCTGATGCGCAATGGTGGCTCGGCCCTCGTCGTTGGTGAAAATCGCGGCTACGGTCTGCTCCACGCTACGACGTGGATACAGCGCAGCGATCACGCGACGCTCGGGACGATCCGCTTCAGCAAAGCGCTGCAACGGCTGGGCGTAATGCTTCACGGCGGTGGCGGCAAAATCCTGCCATTGCCGTTCGATCGCCACATCGAAAACATGCTCGAGCGTTTCCCAGTCAGGCACATGCGTGATACGCCCATCCAACATCTCGCGCACGGCTGATTCATCCTGCTCCAACAGCGCATCAAACGCTGCCACGCGCAACGCGGTGGGATAACCTCGCGTCCAGAATACTTCACGCATCGCGATCAGATAGCGACGCAATTCTTCGGACACCACTGGGGCTGGTGACGCAAGTGATGATGAAGATGATGTGGACGAAGAAGTGGCGCGGTCGGCGTTGTGATCCAAGTCGGGATCAGACTCAAGGGCAGGGGCAAATTGTGCACGCCATGCGGCCAACGCCTGCAGTCTTGCGTCCAGGGTTGCGTCCGCTCGATTCACCGTCTCCCACATCCCCCCCACATTTCCCCCGACATCCCCCCCCACATCCCCCCCGACATCCGCGCCCATAGGGTCCCTGGCACGCTCGCCCGCTCCCTCTTCTGCGGCCTCCGCTGACCCTTCCATCATGGACGAGCCTGATACTGGGCCAGCCCCCCCATCGCTTGCGGTCCCCCCGCCACCCCCGGCGCAACCGCCTGTCCATAGCAACACCGATAGCATCGCCGTCATGGTGAGTCCACACCCGACGATCGTCGAACGATATCGCGTCAACACGATCATGGCACCGCCGGTTTATTTACTTGCGACCTGGAGCACACCAATGCGGTGGCTTACCATCCGGGCAAGGATGCGAACGAATAGCCTGGGTCGTCAGATTCATACCCATTTCGCTCATCGCTTCAACCCAGTTCTGATCTTCCACGTTGCTCACCAGCATGCCCGATTCCATCATCATGTCAGGCATCATTTCCGGCGACATCGTTTCCATCGCTTTGGGGTTGTTGCGGAATTCCAACAGACGATCGCGAACTTCAGGGCGATACATTTCCAGGTAGCCGATAAATCGATCTTCAACATCGCCGCAATCATTACAGGCAAACACGTGAGCTTTCACACCGGCAGGCACACCGGCTTGACCTGACAAGGGGCCCGAAGGAGCCTCGATCGGTGGGATCTGATCGCTGGTACCTTCAAACAGATCGCCTGTATTCAGATCGTAATACCACACATCGATCGGACCACTGCTGCGGCCTCCCGATTTGGAATTAATCACGATAAATGCCAGCGATAAAACCAACAGCACGACGGCTGCGATTGTAACCAGCGCAGAATTTTCATTCAGAAAGCTTCGAATGCTCTTACCCATAATCGTTTTTCCTATTTTACGAATGCGTGGGTTTAGGACCCAATCAACAATCAAATCCCAAAAAATTTCCTAATAAACTTGCAGTGTGCAAATGCACGTTCCGGATATGCGACTTTAACTTCTGCCACGATATGCCTGAAAACTCCAGATGCGATTCACTACAATCGCATTGCTCAGACATGTCACCTCAAGTGAGTATAACCATTTTTAAACAACTTACAACGTAAACCCCTCACGCCACGGATGTAATCTAGTTAATCCCCAGCCCCGACACCGCTTCTGCCACCCCCACCGGTCCCGGCACCATAGCCCGCATATTGGTAAACCAACCGAGGCGAGGCCAATTCCAGCATCACGCGTCGCACCGATTCGCCATCAATTCGGCCGCCGGTCAACAATGCCCCCAACCCGCTGGCATCGCTGGATCCTGCGGACGATTGGCCATGATAACCCAATAATCCCATCAAACCCGGACGATACGGACGCGAAATGACCGTCACCTTCGGGGTCGTCCCAGCGGGCACATTGCCAAGTGCTGCCGCCTCATCGATCGCGTCGGTGATGTAGCCGGTTTTGTCCACCAATTTATTGGCGATTGCCTGGTCACTGTTATACACCGAGCCGTCGGCCACCAGTCGCAACTCTTCCATCGACAGATGAGACGATCGGCCATCGGCGACCACCGTCACGAATCGCTCGTACATCCAATCGATCAGTTCCTGCTGCTCCATGCGATCGGCTTCGTTCCACGGACGAAAAATATTATTGGCCACATCTTTCTCAGGCGATTGTGTGGCCGACGCGATTTCAGGTGTCACCCCAACTTTTTCCAGCAATTCATCCATCGTAAACGCTGTCGATAACACACCGATGCTGCCGGTGATCGTTGTCGGTTCGGCAAAAATTACATCCGAGGAGGCTGAGACATAGTACCCACCACTGGCGGCAATCTGGCCGAAGCTCGCCACGATCGGAATCTGATGTTTATCTTTAAACGCTTTGAGATAATGCCAAATTAAATCCGACGGCTGTACATATCCACCGCCTGAATCGACACGCAACACGATCGCGGTGGGCAAATCTTTGGCCAGCGCTGACAGTGCTTGTCGCACGTTGACTGCGGTGCTTTCGTCGATCAGTCCCGTGATGGGCAGGATCACAATCCGATGTCCGGCATCACCATCCTGATACACCTGTTCGTGTGGGCCTGCTGTGACCGACACCATGAAAATAAACAGGTAGACATTCACCACCAACGAAAACAGCAACAGCGAAGCGACCAGTCCGCCCACGATGCGACTGGCCACGCCTTTGCCCCGTGATACGGGCTGCGGGGCGGGTGGCATGTAGCCCGGATAACCACCACCCGGCGGCGGAGGAGGCGGCGGTGGCGCAGACAAAACCCCACGTGGATCAACCGGCGGACGCCCCGAATCGGAGCCCGAACGGTTCGACGAATCTTGTGGATTGGAAGGAGTCGGAGGGGGGGAACTATCTGACATGGATTTGATTTCTCGTTTTTAATAATTTCACGGTCACAACACCAATCGGCCATTCTTCCTAAAAATCGCCAAAATGCCCCCACCCCCCCACCCCCACTTTTCCCCAGCACGGCCGACTTCGCTTGGCGAGCTATCTCCCCCTCATCTTTTCCTCCCTCATCTTCTCGTGGCACACGCCCCCGCAGTCGCTTTGCCCCAAACTTCTCCCGCCCCCTTTGCCTCTCGTTTACCGCCCGTTCACCTATTGTCACCCAAACCCTCGCAATCAGCAAAAACCCACGCCCCATTCACAGCGAATCACCCGTATCATATGACGACAAATCACTCAGATCACCCTTGCATCCATTTTTCGGAGACTTCCCCATCATGAAAATCGGCATCGCCATATCCGTCGCTATTTTGATCCTCATCGGCCTGGTCGTTTTCATGGCCACCCTCGGCGTGGCTGAACCTGCCACCCCGGCCACGGCTCCCGACAAACTCGTCATCATTTCATTGCCACGTGATTTACCCTCGCTCGCTCCGGATGCTGACCCTGATATCGACGCAGGCGATCGCTATGATCGCACCTTCAAAGCTTATGAAAGTGCCAAACGACAGCTCGCTGGTGGCAGTGTGAATTCATCGGTCGCGGATGATTTTGCCGCGCGTCTGATCCGCGCCGCACAGGCGGGAAAAATCGACCATGGTTTTCTTGATCAGCGCATCGCACTCAAGCCTGGTACCAAACACGATTTCAACGAAGCCTTCGAAGGCATCGCGGACCTGACACTTTCCTACGCTGGCGAATTACTCGACGCAGGCAAACGCAAACAAGCGGCGCAAATCGCCCAGGCGGCATTCGTGCTCGGCCATCGTACCGTCACCCATAACACCCGACTCGATGCCCGCTACAAAGGACTCATGCTCATGCAGATGTCCTTGTCCATTTTGTACGATGCGGCTGATGCGGTCGATCAACCGTCCATCACGGCTGAGGATGTCGCGGCATGGGCAGACCCCATCGAACGCATGACCGAAGCCTGGCTCGAAAAAATTAAAATCGTGCGATCCGTCAAGCCCAACATCGGCGACCTCATCAACATTGCCCAAAACGATCAGGACCTCACGTTCCGCGTCGCGGCAATCCTGCAACTCGGAGCCATGCAATACAACCCCGGCTCACGCGGCAACCAACGAGCCATCGATTCGGTCCTCGCTGACCTGGCCAACGACGCAGATCCCCTGATTTCCGATGCGGCCAAATCCGCACAGGCCTTCACCGTCGAAGAGCTCCGAAAAATGAGCTAACCCCCCCCACCCCCCCACATTTCCCCCTCACAATTTACCTTCACACTCGCCTTGCACACTTGACCTAATCCTCCACCGCCGCTTGCGGCTTAGCGCCTCCCTCCCCCAGCCCCCCTTCTTGGCCCCCCGGTTACACCTGATTTGACGACCTCTGATGAATCAACTGTTCGCACTCGCACTGGTCATCGGCATTTTTGTACACGACCTGGCCCAATCCAGTGCTCGTCCGAGTGACGCTATCGATCAGGCCAATCACCCCATCCTGTGGCTGTTGCTCATCGCCGCATTGGTGGCTGTGGCGATATTCAACCTGCTCACACGCCGAACGGCCCGCCAACTTACCGCACTATCGTTGCGCCGATTCGATCGCATCTGGTCCGTCTATCGCGTGATCATTTTGCTCTTGTTCGGGGCCGCGTTGCGACACGGCGCGTTGCGTCTTATTCGGGCCACCACAGGCGACATTATCCTCATCGACGAACTGATTATGCTCGCAGGGCCTATCGCGATGCTCGTTGCTGGCTTCGCGTCACATTACACCCTCGAAAAACGTCTGTACGAAGCGTCACTGATTCGGCGCATCGATAGTGGCATGCCCGTCACCGCATTGGCACCACGTAGTCGATTCGTTCTCATGCGCATTCGCAGTGAACTAGGACTCGCGCTCGGGCCATTGCTGCTCATCATGGCCTGGCTCGAAACCGTCAACACTTTCATCCCGATCGATTACACATGGCAACGAATTCCTCTGGCACCTACGGTTCAATTCATCGGCGCTGCGATCATCTTCATGTTCAGCCCGGTCATCGTTCGTTACCTGTGGAACACCACGCCCATGCCCGAGGGCATCATTCGCCAACGCATCACCGACCTGTGCCAAACCCATCACGTCCGCGTTCGCCAATGTCTGCTTTGGATCACGCAATCCGACGGCAGCATCGGCATCACCAACGCGGCGGTCATGGGTTTGCTGAGTCGATTCCGGTACATCCTGATCACCGATGCCCTGATCCAACGCATGCCCGTCGACCAGGTCGAAGCGGTCATCGCTCACGAATTGGGGCACGTCAAACGCCAGCATTTATTCTGGCTACTCATGGTGGCTATCGCGCTGCTCATTGGCAGTGAAATCATCGCTCAATTCGCAATCGACACCTACCACGCCAACGCGACCACAGTCCTCGACAGCACCGACACTATGGACGGCTACGACAACACCGACAGCTCCGGCAACACCACATCCAGCGACACCCTCAACGCCGCAGCCTTCCTGACTCTCGGGCTATGGATCATCACCTTCGGCTGGGTCTCTCGCCGATTCGAACGTCAGGCGGACACGTTTGCCGTCCAGCATTTTGCGCTCACGTATCGTTCTGAAAACAACGCCGTTGGGTTCGACGGGTTCGACAATGCTAATCGCATCACCGACGCGGCCATCGAAAATATGCGGGCTGCGTTGCTCAATGTCGCGCAACTCAATCACACCAATCCTCGCAAGCGCAGTTGGCGGCACGGCTCCATCGCGTGGCGTTGTAATTATCTGGCCACCCTGATCGATAAAAATCCCGAACAACTCCCCATTGATCGCACCATCGCACGCATCAAAATCATCACAGGCTTCACCGTGATCGGCTTCCTCGCCTACGAACTCTTTTTCACATTGCTATAATCCCCCACCATGCGATTCATCAAAATGCACGGCATCGGTAACGACTACGTTTACGTCAATGGTTTCGAGCAAACCATCGACGATCCTTCCGCTTTGGCCATCCGCGTCGCTGATCGACATTTCGGCATCGGCGGTGACGGGCTCATCCTGGCCATGCCACCTGAACCCGGCCCCAACGGTGCTGGCGCTCACGTTCGCATGCGCATGTTTAACGCCGATGGCAGCGAATCCGAAATGTGCGGCAACGGCATTCGTTGCGTGTGCAAACTGGCACACGACCACAACGTCACGCCCGGCATCACCGCGGCCAACCCCATGCGCATCCAGACCGGCAACGGCATACTCACACTCAGCTACACCCTCGACGCCCAAGGCAAGGTCGATCAGGTCACCGTCAACATGGGCCGACCGATTTTGAACCTGCCCGACATTCCCGTTGATGAATCCCACATCGACGAGGCATTGGCCGGCGCCTCCTACGTCAGCATGGGTAACCCCCACGTCGTCATCTATCACGATGACGTCGCCTCGCTCGACTTGGAAAAAATCGGCCCCGCCATTGAAAACCACCCGGCGTTTCCCCGTCGCATCAATGCTCATTGGGTGCAGGTTGTTTCGCCTGATGAGGTCATCATGCGCACCTGGGAACGCGGCAGCGGCATCACCCTCGCCTGTGGCACTGGTGCCTGCGCCGTCTGTGTCGCGGGTGTGTTGCAACAAAAAACCAATCGCAAGCTATTGGCCCACCTCCCCGGCGGTGATCTCCAACTCGAATGGCGTGAAGCGGATAACAATTCGGATCCACAAGCAGGCGAGGTCTACATGACCGGCCCGGCCACCGAAACATTCACCGGCGAGTGGCCCGAGGCGTAGTAATCCTCAGGCGTGAAGCGGGTCATGCGCCGCGTGCATGACGCTTCCATTTTGCTGCATGCATTCATCACAAACATGCGCGTCGCACTTTCGCGCGAATGTTTCACGTGACTCGCCCATCACCTTCGCGCCAAATTTGCCAACGCCATCTCATAATCAAACCGATATCGCCCCGGCCCGATGCGATACACGGGCAGCGTATCCGGCCCACAACTGGCTGTCCCCAAACCGCGTTGCTTCAGGTCTACGCACAGGTACGTCGCATCTTCAGCCGTTCGCGCTGGCAAATCATACGTGTGATAAGCCTGCGTCAATTCATCCGGTGTATACCGACTCGCGGAAAATCCAAAATGTTTTCCGCTCGCTATTCGAAGTGACGCATCGCCTTGCTTATGCAACTCCAACCAACGCACATCCACATGATGCCCGTGCTCCTGAGGCACAATGTACGGCACGTATTGCTCCGTGACTGTCTGCGTGTATCGCCCCACCGGCATTCCCACCTTGCGATCGGGATAGCATTCGCCCGGCCCACGACCAAACCACGTCAGATCTTCAAATCCCGGAGCCAATTCCATCATCACGCCAAGCCGTGGCAAATCGGGAATCGTCGCGTCAACATCAAACACCTGACGACATGACATCTCACCAGCCGGGCTGATCGTGTACGTGTGCTTATGTGTGATGCCATGCTCGTTGTTATCTTGATCTTTGCAGACCCATCGTTGCGTGAGCGCGGCTCTGATACTTCCCTTGCCGCCGCGCGGGTAAGGTGCAATGTTAACCGTCGTACCCGCACGATCCAATTTCAAACGATTTAAGCCCGCGTTACACCAGACCCCCAACGGCTTCCACGCCGCATGCCACTGCTCGGGTTTACCCTTGACACCATCATTACTCGTCGGACCACGCCAGATATTCAATCGCGGGCCGGCTGTCACAATCGGACGACCTTCGATATCTATCGCATCAATTTGTCCCGTCACTGTATTGACATTGATGTCCAAACCAATCGCCTCACAATGGATCATCGTGCGCCGCTTGGTCTGGTTCACGGTGATGCGTTCGTTCCGATCGCTTAACGACCGAACCATCGAGCGGGATGATTGCACCGACTTGGCAGTTTTAGGCGGTTGCTTGGCCACGACCGCACAGGGCAACGCCCACTGTTCCCACGCCACCAGATGTTTTTTGGCACACCAATTGGTTTTCGTCATCGTGTGGGCTTGAACCATCAGATACGCTTCCTGGCCTGACTCCAGTCTTGGCAAGTGATAGCCCAGCCGCGCGACCTGACTCGCTTGCGCGGCTAATCCTTTCACACGAAAACGCCCACGCGACACGCGCTTGCCATCCACTTCAATCTGCCATGTAAATTCAATATCGTCGAGGGTGGTGAAATAGTTTTTATTCGTGACCGTGATTCGACCTTTTTTCAGATTCGCGTCACTCGCTTCAAAACCAATCGGCTGCATCAACTTATGGCATTCACGCATCGCCGCATGCGGCGTGCGATCCGGCCACACCAAACCATCGCACACGAATTCCGCGTCATGAATTTCCTCGCCGAAATCACCCCCGTATGCCCAATAGGTTTCGCCTTTGTCGGTGGTCTGTTTGATGCCATGATCCACCCATTCCCAGATAAAACCGCCCTGCAAGCCGTGGTATTTTTCAAACGCGTCCCAATATTCTTTGAGGCATCCATTCGAATTCCCCATCGCGTGTTGGTATTCACACAGAAAAAACGGGCGACGCTCATCGGTCGCTTTCGTGGCCCATTCGATCATCTGGTCGATACTCGCATACATCGGACAAATCACATCCGAAGCCAATCGTCCGCCATTCGGAAAATAATCCATGCCACTGCCCTGCGTCCAGAACTGTGGCACTGTTCCCTCGTAATGCAACGGCCGTGTCGGATCATACGCCCGAATCCACGCCGCCAGCGCATCATGGTTTTCGCCATAGCCCGATTCATTACCCAGTGACCACAAAATAATCGATGGGTGATTCTTGTCGCGAATCACCATCTCGCTACCGCGCTCCAGATAGGCCCGGGCAAAACGCGGATCACGGCACAGCGTTGAAAAATTCTCATGCGATTCAATGTTCGCTTCGTCGATCACATACAAGCCATACTCATCACACAGCGCATACCACATCGGATCATTCGGATAATGCGCGCAGCGCACCGCGTTAAAATTATGCTGTTTCATCAAACGGATATCGTGGACCATGCTCTGACGCGAAATCACTTTGCCCGTCGTGTCATCGTGTTCATGTCGGTTAACCCCGCGCAACATCACTGGCTGCCCGTTGATCAACAACTCGCGATCGCCAATACGCACGTCACGAAACCCCACGCGGCACGCGGTATGTTCAATCGATTGCCGACCCCACGAACGCAACAGGCTCACCACCACCGTATACAGACACGGCGTC
This sequence comes from Phycisphaerae bacterium, assembly GCA_030426385.1. Classification (GTDB taxonomy): domain Bacteria; phylum Planctomycetota; class Phycisphaerae; order Phycisphaerales; family Phycisphaeraceae; genus JAUHYI01. The sequence continues at coordinate 16,779 of JAUHYI010000073.1, read as the reverse complement.
TCCGCGTTCCATGATTGCACCTTGCTAATCTGCGCCGAAATGCAAACCTTGTTGCCATGCCGACGATATCGCGCATCAACCTGCCCACGCTTGGGCGTTTTCCAAACCGGCTTACCGGCTGGATCAAACAGTTGCACTTCGACCCCATATTCCTGCGTGGGCTCTTGCGAAAAATTCACCTTCACCGTCACATCCAACAAACCCTCGTGATAGCCATCATCCAACCCCGCGCGAACGGTTACATCTTCGACATAAACCTCCGGCTTTTGGCTATACAAATACACATCGCGAAACAGACCACCCATCCACCACTGATCCTGATCCTCCACATACGACGCATCCGACCAGCGCACCACGATCGCGGCCATGTGATTTTCACCGGCCACCAGATGCGACGTCAGATCAAACTCACTGGGCAATCGACTGTCTTTGGCCATGCCCACGAACGCGCCGTTGACATATAAAAACAGCACACTTTCCGCACCGCCGAAATGCGCCACCACCCGACGACCATCCCAATCCTTCGGCAATTCAAACACGCGACGATACACACCCGTCGGATTCGCTTGCGGCACCTTCGGCGGATTATTCTCGAACGGCATCACCACGTTCGTATACCACGGCGCGCTGTAACCATGCATCGTCCAATTGCTCGGCACCGGCAACGTATTCCAGCGCCCATCCTTCATCGTCGGCATCACCGCACTCGCAGGCACATCCTCAGGCCTGTCATACAAATTAAATTTCCAATCCCCATTGAGCGACATCACATAACTCGACCGCGCCCGGTCCATCGACTTGGCCTGGGCCACCGTCGCGCAGGGCGTCAACGTCGCACGCATCGGCAACCGATTGATCTGCGTCAGTTCCGGCGTCTCCCACATCACTGGCAAACCTGGCAAGCCCGGCAAACCACCAGGCACAGGATTGCGGGTTGATCGGCCGGTCGCTTGGGTTTTTGTTTTGCGTTTCATGCTGATATTCATTGCTCACTTGGGCCGATGATACGGGTCATGTGGATCGCGTGGGATCGTGTGGGTCGCACTGCGAATGCGAATAGTCCCGACACACTTTTTCAAGACATCGATGCTAGTCAATAATACCAGTCCCGGTAAAAAACGTGGGCGAGAGTTCGGGCAAGTGGAGTTCAGTCCAACGGCCTGTGGCCATGAAAATTTTTGTTGCCAGTGGTTCTAGCCAACTTCCTTTTGGGTGGCGTGAAACATAGGCGAACAGTATGGGCGAACTGTACGCCGTCGCGACGCCATAACGGCGGCGGCTAACGATGGGAATGACGCACGTGTTGGGGATGCGAAGCGTGTCCGTTCAAATCCTGATGGAACAGGTATTGCAGAATCCCGGCCTGCCAACCCATCAGCTTTCCAGCAATCGCTCGACGAAATTGATATCGATTTCGCTCTTGATGAAACTACCATTGCGCATCAATCGCTCATGCAACGGAATCGTCGTCTTCGTCGGCTCCACGCGAAACTCGCTCAACGCTTGCTTCAATGTCGCGATCGCTTCCTCACGCGTCGGCTTATGCACGATCAACTTCGCAATCATCGAATCGTAATTCGGCGGTATCCGATAGTTGCTATGGCAATGCGTATCCAAGCGCACACCCAGTCCGCCGGGCGGGTCAAACCGCTCAATCATGCCCGCACACGGCGCGAAATTTCGATCGGGGTCTTCCGCATTGATGCGCACTTCAATCGCATGGCCTTCGGTTTTGATTTGCTTCTGTGTGAAACCCAATGCTTCCCCAGCGGCCACGCGAATTTGCGTTTTGACCACATCGATCCCCGTCACCATTTCCGTCACTGGATGTTCCACCTGCACCCGCGTGTTCACTTCCATCAGGTAGAAGTTTTTCTTCTCATCCATCAGGAACTCAACCGTGCCCGCCGAGTAATAACCCGCGGCTTTGCACAATCGCACTGCGGCTTTACATAACTTTTCACGCTCGTCTTTTTTCAACACGGGACACGGCGCTTCTTCGATCAACTTTTGCTTACGCCGTTGCATCGTGCAATCACGTTCGTACAGATGCACGACATTGCCGTGCGTGTCCCCGATGACCTGCACCTCGACGTGGCGTGCTCGATCGATGAATTTTTCAATGTAGACCGAGCCATCGCCAAACGCCGACTGCGCTTCCTGTCGCGCTGCGTTGATTCCGGTACGCAATGACATGTCGTTATGCGCCACCCGCATCCCGCGCCCGCCGCCACCGGCTGCCGCTTTGACCATCACCGGATAACCAATCTCACGCGCCAGCTTCACCGCTTCCTTTTCATCATCGATCGCACCCTTCGAGCCAGGCGACGTCGGCACTTTCTGGCTGATCGCCAACTGTTTGCATTGCACCTTGTCGCCGAGCAATCGCATCGATTCCACACTAGGCCCGATGAACTCGATCTTGCACGATCGGCACACCTCCGCAAAATGCGCATTCTCGGCCAAAAAACCATAACCCGGATGGATTGCATCCACGTTGGCCACTTCCGCAGCACTGATCAGCCGTGGGATATTCAGATAACTATCCGTCGCTGGCGGGGCACCGATACAGATCGCCCGATCCGCCAACGACACATGTCGCGAATCGCGATCTGCCGTCGAAAAAACCGCGACGGTTTCGATTCCCATCTCACGCGCCGCACGAATGATTCGCACTGCAATCTCACCACGATTGGCTATCAATATCCGTTGAAACATAAATCCGTTTGTCCAATCCCCCATTTCATCTCACACACACATCCCACACCCCCGCAACGCATCACTTCGGCTTAATCATGAACAACGGCTGGCCGAATTCCACGGCGTCGCCATTCTCGACCAGCACCTTCGCGATCGTGCCGCTCGTCTCGGCCTTGATCTCATTGAATACTTTCATCGCTTCGATGATGCACACCACCGTGTCGTCGCCCACGTGATCGCCCACGCTCACAAACACCGCCGCATCAGGATTCGGCGAGGAGTAATACGTACCCACCATCGGGCTCGGGATCGCGACCAATCCCTCATCGCTGTTCGCTTCGGCCTTGGCTGGGGCTGCCGTTGGTGCAGGCGTCGCAGCAGCAGGAGCCGCCGCCGCTGGCATTGCCGTCGGTGCCACCAGATGCACCGCCTGCTCGCCACCCGCCGGACCTCGCTTGAGGGCCACCTTCTCGTCTTTATCCTGCAGGTCCAACTCCGTCAGATCATTACTGACCATTAGCTTGACCAACTCACGTAACGTTTTTAAATCCATCATTCGATTCGGCCTCATGCCCACAAAAAAAATAAACCCACCCCCCCCCACATTCCCCCCTCTAACATTTCCCCCCTAACAATACCCCCTCTCCGCAATTACCCTTCACACTTCCCCCCCAACTTACCTACCCCCCACTTGCCCCTCTTATTTACATTCCCCACTTTTAACTTTTAACTTTCGACTCACCACCCCCTCATTGCCCAACCCCTAAATCATCGTGGATTCAATCGTTTTGGGCAAATCCGTCAACACTTTCTTCCCCACTTCCGTCACCAGCACATCGTCCTCGATCCGCACCCCACCCACATCCGGCAAATAAATCCCAGGCTCCACCGTCACCACATGCCCAGGCTCCAGCACGCCCGTCGCACGACTGGCCAACACCGGCGATTCATGGATATCCAGCCCAATTCCATGCCCCAGGCTATGCCCGAAAAGCTTCCCATACCCCGCCTTCGTAATAATATCCCGGGCCACTTTATCCACATCCGCCAAACGCACCCCAGGCCGAATCGCATCGATCGCTGCCAATTGGGCCTCCAGACAAATCTGATAAATCTCCGCCATCTTCCCCTTCATTTTTCCCCCGACACTGATCACCCGCGTCATGTCCGAGCAGTACCCCTGATACTTCGCACCCCAGTCGAATAACACGATGCCATGCTTGCGAATTTTTTTCCGACCCGGAATCGCATGAGGCAACGCCGCATTCCCATCCGCCGCCACGATCGAGGGAAAGCTCACCCCGTCCGCCCCCAGTGCTCGCATGCGATATTCCAGAAACGCAGCCACCTCCGCCTCGGTCTGTCCCGGCTTGATATAGGCCAACATCTCTCGATATGCCTGTTGCTGAATTTGCCCCGCCTTGACGATCAGCTTCACCTCATCCGCCGACTTCACCGCCCGCTGTTCGATCAGTCCATCATCAACCGCTTTGATCGCAACCTTGACCTTCGCACGCCGCATCGCTTTGCTCATCGCCGTCCGCTGAGCCAACGTCACGTAACTGGCCTGCACCCCCAGTGTTTCGATTCCATATTTTTTGACCACCCCTGCCAACTCATCGCTCAACGATTTCTTCCGCATCACCGCCCGCGCCTGCGGCGCTTCGCGTTCAATCTGTTGCTCAAACCGAAAATCACTCAACACCACAATCTTGTTCGACCCCGCTCGAACAAGCGCCCAACTATCATCCCCTACAAACCCCGTCAGATACCGAATATCCACCGGGTTCACCACCAAAAGCGCATCCACGCCAAGCCCCTTCCCCATACGTTTCCGCAACGCTTTTAACCGCGTCCCATACACATCAACATTTCGTTTGTTTTTCGCCATCCGCACATGTTACCGCCCTCCCCACAACATGCACCCCCGCCCCCCACGTCCGTCCCACGCTTTCCCAACGCAGCCCCCGCATTGGCATGCGGGGCTTCACTTCCCCCAAAGCCCCGCATGCCAATGCGAGGCTCACACATCCGCAAAAGCGCACCGTAGAGCGACCATAACCTGCCCGCCTTCCTCCAACGAAAATCGTACAATCACAAAACCACAAGTTCACCAACAAAAAAGGCGGGCAAATATGCCGCCCTTAAGATTCTTTAACACTACAATACTCACGAAATCTGCGGAGAACTATCACTGATCTAACCGATCTATGGAACTAAGCCATACCTTTTAACGAATTCTGACAACTTCTCGGGGTTTTTATGTTTCGAAAAAAATGGGGTAATAACGAATATCCTGATATGGGACCGGAGGGCATTGGAGGCTGGCTTATCTTGCCCGCCATTGGTCTTTTAATCGCACCCTTTACGGCCTATTTATCTTGCTACGAATTGCTTCAGATTTTAAGCGAAGGCGATTTTGAAGGTGCTGAAATAATCTATCCTGGTATCACGTTATATGTGATCATAGATTTAACAGTATTTCTTTTACTACTTATTTATCAACTCGTAACTCTCACAGCTTTCTTCTTAAAAAAACCATATACACCAACGCTGATGATCATCAATTATCTCGTTGGCCTGTTCATAAGCATAAGCACGAACATATGGGGAACGGCATTAATGAATAGTGATCCAAATCTCGCCCTCATTTCTATTATGCCAAACTTCATTGGTACGTTAATCTGGGTCCCGTATTTTCTATTTTCCAAACGTGTCAAGAATACATTTGTTTGACACGAATACGTTATCTGGACATTGTGGTATAAAACCGTAACCCAGCGAGGCAGGGTGGGTTAAGCGACCAAGTGTGTGTGGGGGGAGGGGGGGCACCGCAGAGCGCGGCGGGATTGCGGGATGGCCTCCGCACGCTATGCGATCTCTTTGGTTTGTTTTGCAGCAATTGCATCACTGCGTTCAAAGCGGGACGCTAGTGCGTCGCCCGCTAAAGGCCCCTCTACCTATTCTCCTGCATTATTTTTTTGTTTTTCTTCTCAGTGCCTCTGTGCCTCTGTGGTTAATCCCCCCCCCCCCCACACACACACCGCTGCACCCTCACGTTTTTCACAGCACCACGGTTTGGCGAACCACTTGGCCGGTGGCGAGTTGGTCGAAGCCCAGGTTGATCTGTTCAAGGGAAATCGTCGAGGTTTGCAACAGGTCGACGGGCAAGAGACCGGACTGGTACATCGCAATGAAACGGGGCACGTCGCGACGCGGCACGGCTGAGCCCATGTACGAGCCCATGATCGTGCGTTCCTCGGCGACGATGCTCACGGCGGGAATGGATAGCATGCGGCTGGGGTCAGGCAATCCCATGCAAACGGTTTTGCCACCACGAGCGGCGGCGGCATAGGCTTGGGCTAAAACTTTTTCATGGCCCACCGCTTCAAACGTGACCGACGCGCCGCCCATCGTGGCGTTCTTCACCGCATCCACCACATCGTCACGACTCGCGTTCACCACATGTGTGGCACCGGCCTGTTTGGCTAACGCCAACTTGTCGTCCAACAAATCCACCGCCACGATCGGGTAGGCCCCCACCGCGCGGGCACCCATCACCGCGCTCAAACCAACGCCACCCATGCCGAACACCGCGACCGATTGGCCCGCTTGAACCTGGGCGGTATTCACCACTGCACCCACGCCGGTCATCACCGCGCAGCCAAACAAAGCGGCTTTGTCCAAAGGCAAGGTCGCGTCGATTTTCACCAATGAGGCTTCGGACGCTACTGTGAACTGCGAGAAACCTGAGACGCCAAGATGATGGTGCATCGCCTGTCCGTTGGGCCGACGAAAATGTCGCGAGCCACTTAACAATGAGCCCGCGGTGTTGGCTATCGCGCCGCGCTCGCACAACGACGCTCGCCCGGATTGACAGCACAAACATCGCCCACAGATCGGCACATACGAAAAGACCACATGATCATCGACGGCGATGTCCTGCACGCCTTTGCCGATCTCGCGCACAATGCCCGACGCTTCATGGCCCAACACCATCGGCATCACACGCGGTCGTGATCCGTTGATCACCGACAAATCGGAATGACACAAACCCGCCGCCCTGATTTCGACGAGCACTTCGCCATCGCCCGGCCCATCCAGTTCCAGTTCTTCAAGCAACAACGGCTTCGACTCCGCATAGGGTGCCGGCTGCCCCATCTCTTCCAATACCGCCGCAAGCGTTTTCATCGTGAGCACTTCCCATCAAAAAAAAACAATGCCAAAAAGTTCACCGCTAAATATAACAGCCCCCCCCCCGCCTCACCCCCACCCTAACCATACCGACACTGCGTTAATACCTCCGTACGCATCGCCACACGTAGGGCGGGCATACCAGCCCGCCTCCCCCAAACGAAAATCGTACCATTACAAAACCACAAGTTCGTAGGCCTAAAAAAGGTAGGCAAGTATGCCCGTCCTACCCGGCTGCCAACCCGAACCGGCTGGTATTAATAATCAAGGGGATTTTTGCGGTAAACCTTCATCCAAGGCTCTTCCGGCTTTGGGGGGGAGATGCTTTTTCCCTTAATGTTTCGATTGATCCAATCGGGGCATTCAAGCTTCCAGTCGCACCAACCACATAATGGAGACGAATAAAAATCTGCAGGTGATCTGTGGCGTGCGTTTTCTATCAAGCTGGCTTTGCTTTTTATCCAGCCAGGCAAGCCACGGAGAGTTAACTCTTCGTAACTATAGTTGATTGTTTTGACGCTATTTTTCAACCAAGTTGATTTGCAAATAACGTCATCTGTATTGAAATGCTGCTTCGCAGCGAAAACCGCAGAATATGCTTCCCATAGGCGGTCTGAATAAATTTGATATTTGCGATCAGGAGGATTGCCACTGGAAATTTTCCACAGAGCTATTTTTTATTTGGATACCCAGTAATGAATTTGATTGGAGATTTAAACGCTCCATGTTGTGTACGTGTAATAAAATTTATATCTACGCCAATTAGATACTGGCCAACTAAACATGAGCAAATAAAATCATTGCAGTTCACAAGAACTTTGCGAAGCTGCGCAAGAAAGCTTAATTTATCGTTCGTTCCTTTTGCAAAGTTAATAAACTTACTAAGCTCAGTTGCGGGTGATACTTTGCATATATGTTCCAAAATTATATCTGGCGAGAGAAGACTGTCTGCTGAAATAACTCCCCCATTGTTGTGAAATTTCAATGATAGGTTTTTTAAATAAATTTTTAATACTTTTGATATATGTTGTTCAAGGCTAGTTGTAGTACTCTTAGGTATCTGGCCATTTTTTATATTTTGATACTTCCATGCGCAACGTGATTCCTGTATATCAAAAACAGTAAAAAACGGGCTTGATTTGCAGTTTTCACCCAAGTTAGATTTTAAGACTTTGCCAACTATTTTCAATCCTCACTCATAACCATTTTCATCCAGCCATTCCTGGAATTTGTCTATAATTTCATTCATGTCGCGTGTTAAATGCCAATCAGAACCATATACCTTATATGCCCACCCCTCGGCCCTTGACTCTAAGCGATCTTCATCAAATTGCCGTTGATTTTCTTCACGCCGCTCATCATCAGCCTCTGCATGACATAATGGGCATAAAACTTGTAAGTCCGAAATTGATTCATGTCCAAGAGTTTCATAATGCAAATGATGGACCTCAAGCGATTCTGTTTCGCCACATTCCTCACAGACTCCACAGGCATGTTCAATCGCACGACGGCGAATCGCTTGCCACTCCTCGCTTTGCAAGTATTCATTGTAATCAACCATGGTTTATTATTAATTATATACTTTATTAACTGGCCTCCGCAAGGAAAGATGCATAATGAAATAGCAGGGGCGATTCGTTGCGTTTAACCCACTCTACTCTACGGCTTCATTTTTCATCGCAGAGGACGCAGAGGCGTGGCGGGGTTGCGGGATGGCCTCCGTGATGTCTGTGATTAAATATTCTGTCGTCGCGTTGTCGCGTCATCACATCGCCGCGTTCAAAGCGGGACGCTAGCACGCCGCCCGCTAAACATTTTCTCTGTGTCTCACCGCCTCTTTATTCAATCATTCATAGGCGATGCAGGTGGAAGCCGCCATCGATGTTGAAGACTTCGCCGGTGGAGTAGGGGAATTGGCCGGTGACGATGGCGCGGACTGCCGAGGCGATGTCCTCGGGTTTGCCCCAGCGTTTGATGGGGGTGATGCCGGGTTCGTCGTGGATGATGAGTTTGTCGTATTTTTCTTTGACGCCTGAGGTCATGTCGGTGGCGATGACGCCGGGGCGGATTTCGTAGACGTTGATGCCATGCTCCGCGAGGCGGGTGGCGAAGAGTTTGGTGACCATCGACAGGCCTGCTTTGGCGATGCAGTATTCGCCGCGATTGGTCGAGGCGGTGTAGGCGCTGATGCTTGAGACGTTGGTTATTGTTGGCAAGCCCTCTTGCGAATCAGCGACCTTTGATTCGATCATGTGTTTGGCGATGCGTTGGGTTAAAAAGAAGGCGCCTTTGAGATTGGTGTCGAGTACGAAGTCGTAGGACTCTTCGCCCATGTCGAGCATGTCGGCACGGACCTTGGGAGCCACGCCTGCGTTGTTGACCAAGGCGGTGACGGGGCCGAAGGCGTTGGTGCCGATGTCGAGAAGTTTCTGGTGATCGTTGACGTCGCCGAGGTTGGCACGGACGGCTAATGCATTGCCGCCTGCGTTCTTGACGAGTTGGACGGCTTCTTCTGCGGCGTCGACGTTGCTGTTGTAATTGATGGTGATGGCGTAGCCGGCTTGGCCGAGTGCGATGGCGATGGCGCGGCCGATGCCGCGTGATGCGCCGGTGACGATGGCGTGTGGGGGGTGGGGTTTAGTCGTCATTTCTGATTTCTGATTTTTAATTTCTGATTTCGGATTGGGTGACGGAACAATGGGACGCTAGCGCGTCGCCCGCTAAACGGGGGATCATGTTTTTACAGGAAAAACGTGGGGTATTTGCCGTTTTCGGCGATGCGTTTGATCAGGTTGGCTAGTTCCAACATGTGGTAATCGCCCCACATGCTTGCTTCGTCGCAGGCAATCTTTCGGCCCTTGGGGACGTGGTCCCAGCCATTGGGTTGATGGTAGATGTTGTGCAACAGGATGCCCTGATGGCTGCGTTTGGTCGACAGGTATGGGGTGTCGAATAATGTCTGGGCGGTGGTGAGGCCGGCTTGCAGGTATTTTTTGCCTTTTGTCTTGCCGAGGTAATTGCCCAGGCGAATCAAACCCTGCGCGGCAATGGCGGACGCGCCGGCATCGACCGGTTCGTAATCGTTGTAAGGATCGGCGGGTTTGTTTTGCCAGTCGCCGAGCTTGTGCAGATTGGGAGCACCGTCGTCCCAATAGGTGATGCCATCGGAAGCGGTGGCACCGTTGATGTAATGATCGGCCGTATCGCGAGCGGCGATTTCGTAGGCTTTGACGACATCGGCTTTCGCTAAGCCGACGGCTTTTTTGAAATCAGTCGCTGAGATAGTTTGGAAAAATTCGAGTTCCTCGGCATAACCGGTGACAGCCCATGCGAGGCCGCGCGTCCATGTGGAAAATGGTGAGTAGCCTTGCTGAGTTGATCGAGCGCGGAAGTTACCATCGTTGCGATTGAACAAACCTTCGTGCGCCGTTCGGCCGCGCACGTCGTAGGTCTGATCGGTATCGCCATGGAACACGATGAAGCTGTTGGTACACAGGCCGTGATACACCGAACGTTTCAGCAGGTTGGCGGACTTGTCGTTTTCATGCATGAGGACGTGGCCGAGTTGCCAAGCGACGCCCATGATGCGAATGGTGCGCATGGTGTCGATGAACAGGGACTGCGGGCCGTTGAATGAATAGACGTAGCCGAGTCGATCGCAGTGTGCGTTGTATTTGCTGGGGGCTGGTTTGGCGCCCTGCCAACGCGCGGCCTGCACAGCCCCGGAACAAGCGATGGCATTTTTATAGACGAGCGCTTCCCAGTCCCCCCCACTTGTCTTGATGCGTTTTTCGTTGATCAGGCGCAGGAGGTTGCCATAGGTGGACAGGTTGTTGAAACCATGGTCGTGCACGCCGGTGTGGGTGACGTGGGGTAACATGTTTTCGATGGTTCGCTTTTTTCCGAGGTTGATGAGTTTGGCGTCATCGAGCGCGTCGCCAGCGAGAATGGCACAGCCATATTGGAAGCCCTGGGTCCACTCGGTCCAGCCGCGACTGGTGTATTGGCCATCGACGGTGAAGACGGGTGTGCCGTTGGCGGGGTCCCAGTTTTTGTCGATATTACGAATTTTTGATGCGGCGAGTGTGAAAACGCGGTTTATGGGGTCGAGTAGCGTTTTGGGGGTCAAGGTGTTGTCAATTTTCATCGTGAGCGGGTCTTTCTACACAAAATCGAGGAAAAATGGGGCATTAGGCGTGCAAAAACCGGCATTGGGCCGATGTATGAAGGTATCCCGTGCCCGGGGAAACGAACCAGTATAGTGATACGCCGTGATGGCGCAAATGGGCAAGTGTGTTACAATTCCGATCCTACTGTAAATAGCAGAGACTTAACCCGTGATGAATAGCAAATCTATGTATCCCAAACTCCCCTATCGACACGCCTTGGCCGCTGGATTTGCCATGCTTTTGGCCCTCCAATTTATGGCCAGCCCCAGCTATGGGCAATCGGTGGCTTACGACGATGCCATCGAGGCGATCACCAAATCGCGCTATGACCTGGAGCTGGGTTTTACCATTAAAGGGCTGGTCGCCGAGGTAGCGGTCGAGCCCGGGCAAAAGGTCAAGAAGGGGCAACTGCTGGTCAAGCTCAACGACCGTGAGCCTGCGGCGATTCTGAGCCAATCGAAAACGCAAGCCGAGAGCACGCTATCAATCGAAGCGGCTGAGGCTCAGATGGAACAGGCGAAAATTGAATTGGCCTCGATCGAACAGATGTTCGAACGTAACGCGACGACGAAATTGGAAATGGATCGGGCCAAGGTGCAAGTGAAACTGCGTGAGCTGGAACTGGCCCTGGCGAAACAGGAACGGGACCTGGCGCAGATCGCCACCGAACGGGCTGAGGCGAATTTGGAAAAATACACGATCACCGCACCACAGGATGGCGTGGTCGTGGATGTGATGGTCGAAATAGGCGAAACGGCAGAGGAACGTGAACCAGCGATTCAGTTGGTGGTAACTGACCCATTGCGCATCGATGCGGCAGTGCCGACGGCCAAGACATTGAAATTAAAAATGGGCGCCCCTGCCTGGGTGACGACCAAGTTGGACGACTACGCGGTGACAATCGAAGGGAAAGTGGTTTATGTCTCGCCGGTGGCCGACGCAGCGAGTGATACGCGTATCGTGCGTGTTGAAATTGCCAATGAACACAATTGGCCAGCAGGCAGCCATGTGCTGGTGCTGTTTGAAAAACCCAAAGTTGAAGCCGCGGTTGCGGATGGGTCAGCCAATCCATAATGCGTGCATTGAACTGAACGACTGAACTCCTATTTGCAAAATTGCCACGTGCCCGGGAACCTGAATCTATGACGATGTCGCCACAATTAAAAGCAGGCCAGCAAGCACTTCGCGGCTGGGAAGACACGATCGAGAAACTGAACAAAGCAGGCGATCGCGCGACGTTTATGCGTTGCATGTTGGATTTGCAATGCAAGGTAGTGGCCGCTGATTACGGCGCGTATTGGGAACGCGATGCGAAAGGCGAATTGCATCAGGCATTGGCGTGGCCCGAGGCATTTGCCCAATCGACACCGCCGACGGCATTGGTCGATCTATTAAAACAGGCGGCGGATAAAGGGTTCAGCGAATCGCGTAGTTGCGTGTTGGAAGCCAAACCCGAAGTACCTGCCGGCCAAGGGGACGGGCCTGATGGCAGTGCCGGCATGCAAGGCGCTCAGAGCGCTCACATTTTCGTGACGGTGATGAAAAGTCAGGACCAGGTGCGGGGCGTCACGACCGTCGTCGCCGCATGCCGTGACAAAACGGTGTTGCAACAGACCGCCCCACTACGCGAATTGGCCGCAGGTTTGTACCAGGGATTCGAAACCAAACAAACCGCATCAGCCGCATTGAAAATCGAACAGCGCATTCGGCAAAGTGTGGCGTTGTTAGCCGTGTGCCAGAGTGCTGAGGGATTCAAGGGTTCGTGCATGAACCTGGTGAACGAACTGGCCCGACAATTGAAGTGTGCGCGGGTGAGCATCGGCTGGATCAAAGGCAACGCGATCAAGCTGGTGGCGATGAGTGATACGGAACATCTCAAACGGCACAGCGAACAGGTGGGATTGCTGGAACTGGCGATGGGCGAATGTCTGGATCAACAGCAGCCGGTGTTGTTTCCGCCGCCGCCTGCCGAATCGGGCGAACCGCTACTGACCCAGGCTGTGGTGCATGCGCATCGACGAGCCAGCGCGGCGCACGGCCAGCGACAAATCCTGAGTATTCCGTTGCGACACAGCGACGATTGGATCGGCGTGTTGTCATTGGAAGGCCCGGACAATCCCCTGTCGCCTGATGAAATCCAACGTCTGCAATTGGTGGCCGATGTGATTGCCCCGCATCTGGCGGACCGTCGCGAATCGGACCGAACGATCCCGGGTTTTGCCTGGCAATCGACGAAGCGCAACCTGGGCAAACTGATCGGGCCCAAGCATGTGGCGTGGAAAATGCTGGGCGTGCTGATCGTGGTGGTGACGTTGTATATTGCGCTGGCGAGTTGGAACCATCGGGTGAGCGCGTCGTTCCTGTTGGATGCCGAAGCCAAGCGGATTGTGCCTGCCCCGTTTGAGGGGAACCTGGCCGAGGTGTATGTGCGTGAAGGCGATGACGTGGCGGTGGGCGACGTGTTGGCCGAACTGAATGTGTATGAATTGAAATTGCAACGCGGCGAAGCGCAGAGCCGGTTGAAGATGTTGAACCTGCAAAAATCCGAAGCCAAAGCGAAGCAGGAAGAAGCCGTCGCCGCGCAGGCCGAAGCAGGCCTCGAACAAGTGCAAGCGCGGTTGGCCTTGTTGGATTATCAAATCAGTGAAGCGCAGATCAAAGCGCCGATCGCGGGCAAGGTTTTGTCAGGCGACTGGTACGACCGCGTGGGTGGCGTGATCGAACAGGGCGAAGCGATGTTCGAGGTCGGGCCGTTGAATCAACTGGTGGCCCTGGTGCGTGTGTCGGAAAATGATATCGATCAGGTGTACGTGGGGATGACGGGCCAGATCGCCGCGCGGACCGAGCCTGACATGAAATTCAATGTGGTGGTTGAGCGAATTGTGCCCGTGGCCAACCCGGTGGAAAGCAAGAATGTGTTCGAGGTGCATTGTCGGATTGATGCGCCGGTGGATTGGATGCGGCCGGGCATGGAAGGGACCGCGAAACTGGATGTCGGGCCCCGACGGTTGTACTGGATCATCACGCATGATGTGGCCGATCTGCTGCGATTGTGGTTGTGGTGGTAGTGGGGAAGTTAGTAGTCAAAAGTCAAAAGTTAAAAGTGGGGATCGTTTTTCGAGGGGCATGTGGGGGGGGGTGGTTTTGAAATCATGAATTTTCCATGGGGAATGTGGGGGGGTGAGGTATATTGATGGATCGTCCTACATTGTCTAATTCGTGGTCCCGGGTTTCGCGGTTGTCGCCAACGTTGCGGCCGCGCGTTGAGGTGAAGCGGCAGTTGTATCGCGGTGAGCCGTGGTATGTGTTGCATGACGATGTGAGCAATTCGTTTTTCCGATTGAACCCGGTGTCGTACCACCTGGTCGGCTTGCTCGATGGCAAACGGCAAGTGGACGAAGCGTGGAACATGACGCTCGAACGGTACGGCGACGACGCCCCGACGCAGGACGAAGTGATCGGCCTATTGGGCCAGCTCAACGAGAGCAACCTGTTGCGAGCGGATTTGCCGCCTGATGCGGCGCCGATGTTGCAGCGTCAACGCCGACGACGATTCAAACACTGGGGCGGGCAAGCGATGAACATTTTGTTCATTCGTATTCCGCTATTCAATCCTGAGCTGATTTTGAAATGGTTGACGCCGTTGGTGCGGCCGATTTTCAGCACGGTGGGATTGATCGTGTGGGCCATCTGGTTGGTTTATTGTGCGTATCGATTTTTGCCGCATGTGGGTGAATTCGTGCGCGATGCGGGCAGTGTGTTGGCACCGTCGAACTGGGGCTGGGCGATTCTGGTGTTCCTCGTGACCAAAACGTTGCACGAACTGGGCCACGGGTTGATGTGTAAACGGTTCGGAGGCGTGGTGCCTGAAGTGGGGATCATGATGCTGGTGCTGTTTCCCGCACCGTATGTGGACGCGACCTCATCGTGGAATTTTTCGAATAAATGGCATCGACTGCTCGTGGGCGCCGCGGGGATGATGGTGGAACTGGCCATTGCGGGCGTGGCGGTGTTGGTGTGGTTGCAACAGCGAGAAACCCATCCCGGATCGTTGGCCCAACAGATAGCCTACAACACGGTCTTCCTCGCATCGATCACGACGATCCTGTTCAATGCCAATCCATTGCTGCGCTTCGACGGCTATTACATGCTCTCGGACGTGACCGAAATTCCCAACCTGTACGAACGAGCCAAACGGCAATTGCAATATCTGATTCAGCGCTACGTGTATGGCCTGACCAATGTGTATCCGTCTGCCGTGTCGATGCGGGAGCGGACATGGCTGGTGGTGTACGGTATCGCGGCGATGATCTACAAGGTTTTCCTGCTGACGGGCATCATCCTGTTCATCATCGGACAGTTGTTTATGGTGGGCGTGGCGCTGGCGCTGTGGTCGTGTATCAGTTGGCTGTTGGTGCCATTGGGTAAATTTGTGCACTGGTTGGCGACGGCCCCAATGCTCGGCGAACATCGGACCCGGGCAGTGGCCACGACGACGATCGCTTTGGCCATCATATTACTGGTGATCGGCGTCATCCCCATGTCGGAACATCGACGGGCGGAAGGTGTGATCGAAGCGGCTGAACGCGCAGCGATATCGATTCAGACCGATGGTTTTATCGATCAGGTGTTGGTGCAACAAGGTCAGGAAGTTGAAGCGGGTGATATTCTGTTGGTCGCCAGTAACCCGCCGTTGCAAGCACGACGGATGGAATTGCTGGCTGACCTGAAAAAAATCGAATCGGAGCGCATGGTGGCGATGGTGGAGAATGTGGTCGAGATGCGCATGAAACAGGCGCAACGGCAAACCATTCGCGATGAACTGGGTGAAATCAATCGGCGGTTGGCGGACCTGACTTTGCGTTCGCCAGTGCAAGGCAAATTTGTGGGCGCGGATCCGAATCGATTGCTGGGTCAGTATTTGACGCGGGGCCAGATGATCGGGCAGGTCATGGACATGGATACGCTGCGCATCACTGCGATGGTGGACCAGACGCAATCGGGCTCGTCGTTTATCGATGAGGCGCGCGTGGGACGCGTTGAGGTGCGCATGGCAGGCGATGTGAGTACGGTGTACACAACGCAAGTGACCAAGACGTCGGACCAGGGGACGCAACGGCTGCCCCACCCGGCGCTGGGCTACGCGGGCGGCGGGAAAATTGCGATTGATACCAGCGATGAAAATGGAACAAAAACCATCGCCCCGTATTTCGAGGTGTGGATGGCATTGCCGGACATCGCTTCACCACGCGGGGAACATTTGGCACACGCGGGAATCATGCCCAATAGCGAACGGGCGTTTGCGAATCTGAATCGTCCTGCGGTGCTGCCGGGCGAACGGGTGTATGTGCGATTTACCCTGGAACGCAAACGGCCAATCGGGGTGCAATGGTTCGATCGTGCGGTCAACATCATCCGTGAACGGATTGCGAATAACGTTGGATTTTCCAGTCCGTTTTAAATTGGGCCCACTTGGCATGACCCAGTGAGAACACCAATACCCGATTGTGCATATCGTGGACTGCCGTGGCTGCATTCGCATCCGAGGCGCGGTCGATCTATACTGAGTGCTGTTGTTCCCCTAGCAGTAAACATTTAGCACGCGAGGCGCGACCATGAGCGATGACGACGCTCCCAAATTGCACATCGACAGCGACTGGAAATCCCAAGCCCAGGCTGAAAAACAAAAACTAGCAGAAGCGACCAAAACGGCCCA
>JAUHYI010000072.1 GCA_030426385.1 Phycisphaerae bacterium | reverse complement strand
GGGCGGAACGACCGGCGTTACATCCACATAATCAACTCGGCCATACTCCAACTCATCGCGCGTGGTCGAAATCACAATCTCGCTACCTTCGACCAGTTCGACTTCCACTTCGATGGCTCGCTCAACAGCAGTCAGCGCATCGGGCGCATCCATGCCCAACACCTGATCCGCCAACCATGTGTCGATCACCACGCCATCCACGGCAATCGAATAAGTCGCCACGCCATCGTTTTCATCGAAGTAACCCACACTCAAACGATACGTCCCCGGCGTGCCTTCAAAAATCACCGACGCGGTCGCCTCGAGCGTGTCGCTGGTGTTGGTAATCACCGCGCCATTCGAACCGCCCCACTTGGTTTCAACGATGTTGCCCACCAGCGTGGCATCCTCAGCCTCAAACCGAATGCTACCCGCGCTATTTTCATCGCGATCGTTGTGGTCTCCACCATGGCCATCACTATCATTGTTGCCGTTGCCGTTGCCGCCCCCGTTACCACCAGGCACATTCGGCGTCGTCGGCCGACCTCCATCGTCAGGCAGCACTTCGATATCCGGCTCGCCGTTCAAACCGAATCCCGCGCGAATGTAATCATTCACCGCATCAGCGGTATAGGCTTCGGTCCAACGTCCTTTCGATTGCCCGATCACCTCGTTGATAAACACATCAAACGATCCGGTGCGGCCGACGGCTTCGTGATA
Organism: Phycisphaerae bacterium; assembly: GCA_030426385.1. Taxonomy (GTDB): domain Bacteria; phylum Planctomycetota; class Phycisphaerae; order Phycisphaerales; family Phycisphaeraceae; genus JAUHYI01. The sequence continues at coordinate 25,626 of JAUHYI010000072.1, read as the reverse complement.
GCTTGCGATCGTGCGATCAACATCCGGGGCATTGGCAACGATCGGCGAATCGGGCACGCCTTCCCAGCCATACACAATGATGCCTTTGGATAAATTCGTTTTTAACCCCGGAGCAATCGCACGACTCACCGTGTCATCTGAATGAATCGCCAGATTGCCGAACACGGTCGTGCCATCATTCGTGCGGCCGATGTCGTATCCCCACCCGCGTGAATGGCCATCGTCAAGCGTACGCATCGACGCATCGATTACGACATTGTTGATGACTTTTTGCAGCGCACTTTCATCGCTGTCGGAATAGATGAATGCACCGACCGCGTTGTCGACGATCAAGTTGTTCTCAATCACGCCACCGTTACGCGCTTGTACGCCATGCGATGAGTTGCGACTGATGATGTTGCCAATCAACTCAAAGCCGTCGGTACCATGCTGGATGTATAAACCATGGTTGAACTTCGTGGGCTCGATGCCCAGCTCTTCATTCCAACCATTGTGATCGAATAAGTTTTCTTCAACAAACAGGCCGTTCACATCTTTCGCAAACATGCCTTGCGAGTGTCCGCCACTCGAGAAATTGTGATGCACCTGGCTACGACGCACACTGATGTCAGTGATCGAGTCATGTAATTTTTGAAATACCATGCCGTCTTTGAAGCCGGTGACTTCCAGATCTTCGAGCAACACGTTGTCAACGTTACCGGTAAAGCGCACGCCACTGGCGCCGCTGTCAGTATCCTGCACTCGGCCAGTAGCAACCAATGACAAGCCGACGAACGCGATGTGTTCGGTGGTATCCTGACCGCTTGCAGTGATGTTGTGTGCAACGCCTGAATCAAAGACAGGACGATCGCCTTGGCCATAAGTCGAGACGAGCATCATTTCCTGATCGCTGCGTCCGGAGAAACCAGTGAACGAACCGAGGCCGTCGAAACGATCGCCACGCTTGAACAACAACCAGTCGGGATGGTTGTCCCGCATCATGGCCTTGCCTTTGTCGACGGTTTCAAGCGCCGTCTCAGGCGTCAAGCCATCATTGTTATCGTTGCCAGTCGACGACGACACGTAGATCACACGCGTGTCGGAAGACGGTGCAAATTCCGTCCAACCTTCTTCGTTAACCCAGACGTGTTCGGCCTGTCCTGTGTAGACGACCGACGGATTGATCGACGTCGCGCTGGCGAGGTGCGTCAGCGACGCATCAACAAGCGACGCATTCACCACAATCGCGGGCACATCATCATCAGCATGATTAGCCAAATCATGACCGGGACTGTCCGATAATGAAAGCGGTAAAGATGCACTTAACAAGACGCGTGGATCAAGTGTTTCCACACGATGCGAATAAAAATTCGATCGGATCAATGCAATCACCCTGACATAAAAATAAATTGTACGTGCTACCCCCCATCAATCTCCCCGAGTCCCCCCATCTGGTGTGGTCCCACATTATAGCCCACAAAACCACCAAAAAAACCCTGCGCTGCAAAAATCTCCTATCACCAGATGTCGCCAACACTTACTTCGAGCCCATGCTTCACGCCATCACGATCAAGCCAATCATCATCCCCAGGCGTCAACGCACTGAATCGATCCAACGGCGAATCAACCACCACTTCACGCAACGCAAACACACCCGGATCAACACCACTAATTTTCGGCGTCGTCAACGGCGGGAAATACGGCAACGGGAAAAGCGGCGCATCAATCAGAGCTGGGCCACTGATCGGTTGCGACTCCCATTCCACAGGAACAATCGGACCCTCGACCGGAATACCAACACCACCCGATTCAGGCTCTTCACCGACAGGCACTATCGGCGCAGGATCGGGCGTGGCCACTGGTTCGGTTTCAGGCTCAACAATCGGCTCTGCCACCGGCGGCGCCACAGGCACTTCGGGGGTTTCAACCACTGGCGCCTCAAGCTCGGGCGGAGCAGGAATTTCAATTGGTCCGTCACTCGGATCAGTTGGCGGAAAACGGCCTTCGTCTGTAAACGTCGCATGCAATTCCGAATCAACAAAAAGAAACGTATCCGTCATACGATCGTATAACCATGTTCCTGTCGACAAGCCAGGTCGTTCCACACCATCAAGATTGCTCTCAAAAGAATAAAACCATACATATCGGCCATCTTCACTGATGTGGCCAGGCCCTAAAAATCCCCCTTCATCAAAAATCACTTCCACACCGCCAGTGATCGTATCGACAACCTTCATCTCTTTTTGGTTCATCGTTTGGACTAATAAAAATCGCCCGTTCTCGGAGATGCCCATCAATCGGCCACTTGTTAATGCCGTAATCTGATTGCTGCTTGTGTCATAAATATACGTTTGTTCTTGGGAAGAAAAATAAACCGTACCGCCATCATCCGACATGTAAAACCGTGTATGACTGTTCCATCCCTCGGGTACCGCTATCAATGTGGTCGTGCCTGTCTCGCGGTCATGGATAAAACCTTGTTGCCGCTCGCCATGGCCGAACCCAGGCGAACTGGTATGCTTGGCCGAGAATACGATATACCGCCCATCTTCACTGACACAAGCACCTCGTAAATCATTTTGTTGCACAGCACCCACCCATCCCTCACCCGACCAAATAACTTCACCTGACACCCTGTCAATCAGATAAAGTTGGTTTGCCCAGTCAGGCAACTCGCCATCATCGAGCGCATCCCAATCGCTGTACACAAGTACAAATCGACCGTTATCTGTTTCGTCAATCAGTCGCAAATGTTGTGTATCTTCAAAAGTCCGATCGTCGCGTGCCAATTCAGCCAATACTTGTTCAACCCCATTTGTGACAAGTACACTGCCATCATCGGCCACCACCACTGCCGCCACGCTAATCACGTCCGCGTCATACACGCTATCGACCGCTGACCCGCTCAACAGCACGCGCGGCTCGAGCGCTTCCATCCGATGCGAATTCGCATAGGCTGGACTCTTAAAATTGGAAACGGTATCGAACCGACGGCTTCGACGATCAGCTTTTCCCGGCATCATTTTTCTCGCTTAGGTTTTACTTGGGCTTGGCTTGGCGTAGGCTTAGCGTAGGCTTAGAAATAGACCCGTTCGACACGACATTCAGCCTGCCCGGAACGTCCGGCAGCACATACTTATCGACGATGCGAGCACCACCCTCGTGCTTGCTCTTCCACCTCCCTACCTCGCTCGCCAACCATACTAAAAATATAGTAGATACCAGAAATGTCAACCCCCCAAACCCCTAAAAACGCAGTAAAAATGCTGTTTTACCTAGATTACCCCCCCACTCTCCCCCGCCTTTCTCTGTGCCTCTGTGGTTTTCTTTTCCCCATCCCCCCCTCACACACCACACCCCTCATCATCCATTGCGATCGCGAATGGCCAATAGCCGTATTTCGGTCATGTCTTCAATCGCAAACTTGATCCCCTCACGGCCCATGCCGGAATTTTTCACGCCGCCGTAGGGCATGTGGTCCACGCGCCAACTGGGCACGTCGCCAATGATCACCCCGCCGACGTGCAACGTGTCCCAGGCCTTTTGCATCTTGTATAGATCGCGCGTGAATATGCCCGCCTGCAAACCGAACTGACTATCGTTAACGCGCTCGAGCGCCTCATCGAAATCGGAAAACTTCGACAGCACCGCCACCGGGCCAAACACTTCGCCGCAGCCGAGGTTCACCGTCTTGGGCACATTCTCCATCAACGTCGCGCGCACCATCGTTCCTTCGCGCGACCCGCCACATAACAACGTTGCACCCGCGCCCTTGGCTTCAGCGATCCAGTCTTCCATCTTCTGCGCTTCGCGCTCGCTGATGACCGGGCCGATGAACGTGTCAACATCATGCGGGTCGCCATGTTTTAGTTTTTCCGTAGCCGCGATCAGTTTGGTTTTCAGTTCGTCATAGATTTTTTCATGGGCAATGATGCGCTGCACACTGATGCACGATTGGCCCGACTGATAAAACGCGCCGATGATGATGCGCTGCACCGCGTCGTCGAGCGCCTCGCCCGTTGTATCCTCATCCACGATCACCGCCGCGTCGCCGCCCAGTTCCAACACGATCGGTTTTTTGCCGCATCGCTTTTTCATATCCCAGCCCACGTTGACCGAGCCGGTGAAACTCAACAACTTGAACCGATCATCCTCGACCAACGGCCCCGCGTGTTCGTGGCTGCATGTCACGATGGAAAATGCACCCTCGGGCAAATCCAGTTTGGCCAGGATTTCCCCGATAATTAACGCCCCAATCGGCGTATTCATCGCAGGTTTAAGCACAAACGGACAGCCCACCGCCAACGCCGGGGCCACCTTATGGGCCACCAGATTCAACGGAAAATTAAACGGCGTGATCAGCGAACAGGCCCCGATCGGCACCCGCTTCCACATCCCCGTGTACGCCGCGGTCCGGGCTGAAATATCCATCGGCATCACCTCGCCACCGCCGGGCAAGCGCACCGCTTCCTCCGCTGCGATCCGAAACGTATCGATCAAACGCGACACCTCGCCACGCGCATCCTTGATCGGCTTACCCGCTTCGATGCACAGGCTATCCGCCAAATCGTCCTGCGATTTCGTGAACTCATCCACGCATGCCTGCAACACACCCTGGCGCTGATAACCTTTCATCTTCCGCATCGGCTCAGTCGCGCGCTCCGCCGCCGCGATCGCTTCTTCCAAATCATCAGGCCCCGTCACCGCGACCTTCGTCGCCACCTTGCCCGTGTACTTGTCAGTCACCTCGGCCCACTGATCCGACGTGCGTGGTTGGTTGGCAATGTAATAGGGGTAGGTTTTTTCTAGCATGTTTTTTTGTCCACAGATTTCACAGATGACACAGATTATTTTTATAAAACAAAACGCTTGTATTCCAGCGACGGCGTGCCAAAATTCAGTAATAATCCAACTTGATAGCCAGTGGCTTTTAAATAGTTGATCACCTGACTTTCGCTTTTACCCGTACTTTTTGATTCGGCTTTCAACTCGACAATCACCCTGTTAAAACAAATAAAGTCGCATCGATAAAAGGTGGGCAATTGATGGCCCTTGTATTGAATGGGCAACAAAACCTCATGTTTAAAAGGTATCTGTTTCGTTTCAAACTCAATAGCAATCGCATCGTGGTATACCGCTTCCAGAAATCCGCATCCTAGCTCGCGATGCACTTCCATCGCAGCACCAATAATGGCATAGGTATCCGGATCACGCTCACCCACAATTTTCCCTTCTTAAATCTGTGTTAATCTGTGAAAATCTGTGGACAAAACTGCCTCATTGTTTGTTTTATATCGACGCGGCGATTTCGCCCAGGCGTTTGGTCAGGATGGGGTTTTCGCGGTAGTCGATTGGCAACACGATCAGGGTGGGTTTGGTGTTTTTGAATGACTGTTGCAACGCGGGCTTGAGGTCGACGGAATTTTCGATGCGGACGCCTTCCCAGCCAAACGACTGGGCCATCTGGACCCAATCGGGATTGCTGAATTCCAGTGGCGTGTGATGGCCGAATTGGGTGTCCTGTTTCCAACTGATCAGGCCATACCCGCCGTCTTCCCAGACGATGGCGACGATGTTGGTGCCCAGTCGCGCGGCGGTTTCCATTTCCTGGCAATTCATCAGGAACCCGCCGTCGCCGGAGATGGCCACGATGTTGCGTTCGGGATGCACGATCTTGGCTGCGATCGCGCCAGGCAATGCAAACCCCATCGAACAGAATCCGTTGGGAATCAAACAGGTGTTAGGTTCATGGCATTGATAATTGCGGGCGATCCACATTTTGTGCGCCCCGACATCGGATAACAGAATATCCTTGGGCCCCATGACTTCGCGCAGATCGGACAGCATTTTTTGCGGGCGGATGCTGCCTTCGGTCACGTCGTCTTTGTGCGACAGAAAATCATCGGTCATGCGCTGCCGCAAATCTTTTTGGTAGTCGAGTTCAAACGTGAATGATTTTTCGTACGTGCCCACCTTGGCAATCAGGTGCGCGATGGCCGAGGCGATGTCGCCGACGATTTCCACGCGTGGGTGATACTTGGCATCAATTTCTGCCGGTTCAAAATCGATATGGATGATGTTCTGTTGGCCGCTTTTGTTCCACAGTTCAGGCGAATATTCGACCATGTCGTAGCCAATGGCAATGACCAGATCGGATTCCTCGATCGCGCGGGCAGTCAGGTCTTTCGACTGCAAGCCAACGGTGAACAGGCAATGCGGCTCATCCATATCGACGCAGCCCTTGCCCATGAATGTGGACATGGCCCCGATGCCGGTCATGCGACAGAATCGGCGTAACTGTTCGCTGGCCCGTTTACGCAGGGTGCCGTTGCCCGCGAGGATGATCGGGCGTTTGGCTTGCGTTAACAGTTTGAACGCTTTGTTGATCACCTTGGGATCGGGATCGGGCCGACGGAATCGACGGACTTCGAGCGGTGACGTGGTGGTTTCTTCCTGGGCGACGTCTTCGGGCAATTCGAGCAGGATGGCGCCGGGTTTTTCCATGCGGGCAATGCGCACGCCTTTGCGGACCATCTCGGGAATGGCGTTGGCATAGGCGATGGTGGCTGCCCATTTGGTGACCGGCTTGTACATCTCGACGACGTCCATCACCTGGTGCGATTCCTTGTGGAGTCGGCCGGTCTCACCCTGGCCGGTGATGACGAAACATGGCGAGCGGTCCATGTTGGCATTGGCCACGCCGGTGAGCAGGTTGGTGGCCCCGGGGCCTAACGTGCCCAGAGCGACCGCGGGGTTGCCGGTGAGTCGGCCGTAGACGTCAGCCATGAATGCCGCGCCCTGTTCGTGGCGGGTGAGGACGAAATTAATGCTCGAGCCCTCCAGCGACATGACGAAATCAGCGTTTTCTTCGCCGGGCACACCGAAAATATGGGTAATGCCTTCGTTTTCGAGACACTTGACGAACAGATCGGATGCTTTCATGGGAGAAATACTCAAGGGGTTTGGGAGACGTGGGCATGATAACATGCGCGTGAGCCGGGGTGGCGAAAAGGGTTGAAGTTGGCGTTAAAGTAATCGCGCGCGGCGTGGAGTCTGGCGTTAGAATAGCCACCCCTGAACATTCCTCCGGTTATTCCTTTGGAGTACGCTTTCAATGGCTGGTCACAGTAAATGGGCAAACATCAAACACCGCAAAGCGCGCGTCGACGCCAAGCGGAGCAAAGTCTGGAGCAAATGCGCTCGTGCGATCATCGTGGCGGCCAAAAACGGCGGCGGGGATCCTGCTGCCAACCTGACGTTGCGTTACGCGATCGATGAAGCCAAGGCCGCCAACATGCCCAAGGACACGATCGAGAAGGCCATCGCCAAGGGTGCGGGCGGTTCGGAAGGCGACAGCAATTACGAACAGATCGTGTACGAAGGCTATGGGGTCAACGGCGTGGCGATCATGGTGGACTGTCTGACCGACAATAAGAATCGCACGGTGCCTGAGGTGAAAAAGATTTTTGAAAAACGTGGTGGCAACATGGGAACCAGCGGTTGCGTGAGCTATCTGTTTGAGTCCAAAGGCCAACTCTATATTGAGAAGAGCGCGGTGGATGAAGAAAAGCTGATGGACCTGGCGCTCGAAGCCGGTGCCGAGGATGTGGCTGACGAGGAAGAGGCATGGCTGGTGGTGAGCGACCCCAGCGATTTCCTGGCGGTCCGCGAAGCGCTCGAGGGAGCCAACATTCCTATCGAATCCGCGGAGGTGACGATGGTGCCTACAACCACGGTGACCTGCGAAGCCAAAGAGGCCGAGCGCGTGATGGCGTTGGTCGAAGACCTGGAAGATCACGACGACGTGCAGAAAGTGCATACGAATTTTTCAGCGTAAGGCCGAGGGAGGGGATAAGTTAAAAGTTAAAAGTTAAAAGTGACGGACATAAATTTAAAAAACAAAACATGACAAGCGAGCCAGATGCCTTACCCCTTACCCTTTCGCACGCACCTGACGTGCATCTATGTCTGAACTTTTAACTTTTAACTTTTAACTTTTAACTTTCTTCATGCAACATTGGATCATCTATTTCAGCGGGCGGGTACAGGGCGTGGGCTTCCGTTGGAAGACGCAGGAAGTGGCGCGTCAATATGCGGTCGCGGGCTATGTGATGAATCTGCCCGACCGACGTGTGATTCTTGAATGCGAAGGCGATCGCGATGAGCTGTCCCGCTTTGTGACCGCGGTGCTCGATGCCATGTCCGGCTACGTGCGCGATCACACCATCGACAAACGATCTGCGGAAGGCCAATTCGGCCCGATACAACTCGGTGCCCTGACGATCCGTCGATAAAACGATCGCCCCTGACCTGCCCTCCTAACAACACCATATGCGTTTGCCATGATTTACGGGTTAACAGCGACATCATTATGTCACTGTTCCGTGAAGTGGTATCGCGGTTGCTCTATTCTAAATCGTCGTCGTGTTTTACCAATGCTCACCCTGATGTGAGCAAAACCACCAGTCAAAGTGAGGGAGCCCGCTCATGTCGAGATTATCAGAAGACGCGTTAACCATTCATCGCCTGCATTTGCTGTCCCCGAATCATTTGAGCGAATACGCTAACGCCGAACGGCCGCCGCGCGAAATCGAACAATTCATCGAAGACGCGCCCGTGGAACAACTACGCGGAGCGCTGATCCAGTTACTAGGTCATTTGCCCGATGACGGTGTCGCATAACTCACCAAATCGTCTGAAAGCCCTTGTTTTATCGTACAAAATCACATATCTGTGATTTCGTGCTGCGGTCACAAATGGTCTAATCAGATCGATCGGAATTCCTGTAAAAAGCTTCGCGTGAACTGCTCGCAAAAACCGAATCGGCTAAACCCATCACACCAGATTGCAGATGAATATAAAAGTTAATGCGTTCGATGGCTCCACGTTCGAACTAGGCTCGCATTAACGCAACCATGAGCGCAACGCAGCTGGCAAGGATGCACTGTGATTGCTTTTTGCCTTTGTTTTGGTGGGTGGAGATAGTAGAAAACGATGAGTGATCCAAGCGAAACATCCACAATGAATTTTAGCCCCTCCGCGGACCTGCTTAAAGAGCTCGCAGGCGAATCCGTCGATACATCCGGAACAACCGCTACAGTCGACATAACCGATACAAGCGAAACAGGTGATACAACCCGCAACCACGAGACCGAGACGGCGATCGAACAAGCCGCCACAATACCAAGCAAACCAGATCCTTCCACGCCACCCAAAACTAACCCCAACGATGCGGCTGGCGACGATGTCATTGCCGGTGATTTTACTGATGTCGAAGGCGTAGCCACAGCCGTAAAACCTGAAGCATCTGAAGTTCCTCAAGCATCTCCAGCCTCAGACCAAACAATCACACAAGCCGATGACGAGACAACGGCGAACCAGGCAAGTGGTGCGGGTGATCATGCCGACCTTAATATTAATCTCGAGGCACCGGCGCTAAGCGCGGAAGCTAGCGAAATGGCGGCGGGAACAGTTAGCCAGCAAAACGACTTGCCACAAGCGACAGCCCAGGTGGTCGCGACGCTTACGTCAAGCACAACCCAAACCAATCACAAGCAAGACACCACTCACAACGAAAATCAAAGTGGATCACTGTCAGTTTATCCATCGATTCTTGTAAGGCCGTTGCGAGTGCTGGTGGTGGACGATTCAGAAACCTTACGGGTGTTGATCGAACGCGTGCTAAGCAAAGCGGGCGCCCAGGTATCACTGGCCAACGATGGTATTGAAGCGCTGGAAACGGTTCTGGGCGCAGGCAGAACGGGATGTTGTTTTGATGTGATTCTGATGGATATGAATATGCCCAAGCTCAATGGATGCAATGCGGTCAACGCATTGCGTGCCACCGGGTATCAGGGCGCGATCATCGCACTGACGGCCAACACCGAACAGTATGACATCGATCGCTGCATCCAGGCGGGTTGCAATGACTACGCAGCCAAACCCATCCGACCACGCCAGTTGATCGAGATGCTACTGCGGGTGATTTGATCGCTCGCATTCCGATTGAATTGCTACGCCGTGCGTTTGTGCGTTGTGCGTTTGGCCACTGAATTTCGACGAGTCCTATCGTCAGACGATTCTGTCCGTCAGAACACGACGCCGTTCCAGAACACAACGCGAAATCGACACAGAAACGTCACGAAAACGACACGAAACGCGGTCGGGCTCGCGCTTAATTCGCCTATCATGCCTCGATGATCGGCCAGCAAAACCAAACCCACACCGCCGAGACCAAACCGACCAACGGCTGGGTCGCGATCGTGGCCAATCCCTACAGCGGAGGTCGGCCTAACGCAATGCATGTCGAGCGTCTGGTTCAGGAATTGACGCGGCGGCAGATGCGCTATCGAGTGCTATGGGAACCCACCGAACGGCGCGGCGTGCTCAGCGCGGCGCACGCGATGGTGGATTGCCGATGCGTCATCGCCGCAGGCGGAGACGGCACGCTGGCGGATGTGCTGGTCGATCTGGCTCGGTTTAATCACGTGCCAATCGGTGTGCTACCTCTGGGCAATGAAAATTTGTTTGCCAAACACGTCGGCTTTTCCGGATCACGGCGCGGCGTTAAAAAATTGGCCGATGCCATCGAACGTGGCCACAGCATCCAAGTCGATGCCGGCCACGTGAACCGATACGTCAGCCAAGACGCAGAAGCGCATACAAAGAAGGACGTAGGAAATACGGAGAGGAATGCGGGGAAGAATGCGGGGAAAAATGTGGAGGGTGTGGAGGGTGTGGGGGGGCGAGTGTTCAGTTCTGTCGTCAGCGTGGGATTCGATGCGGAAGTGGTGCGACGATTAGCACACTGGCGTAGTCAGGTCGGCCCGAACGCACAGGATGGCACACTTCGCCGAGTCAGCGATTTCAGTTATGTGCAGCGCACGTTCGGAGCGGTGCGTTCCTATGCGTTTCCTCAAATCGAACTGACCGCGAATGAGCAAACCGTGCGTGGCACGTTGGCCATGGTGTTTAATGTGCCACGCTATGCCGCGGGATTGCCCATCGCCCCCCACGCACAGCATGATGATGGGCTGTTGGATTGGGTCGTCTTCGAACGGCCCGGCGTGGTGAACCTGATCCATTACGGCTGGCTCGTCGTGCGCGGTAAACATCTCCAACGTACCGATGTGCATCATGGACGTTCAGCCCACATCCATATCACCAGCGATCACGAAACACCCGTGCAAATCGACGGCGATTCGTTCGGCTATACCCCTATCGAAATCAAATGCACCCCGCGCACCATCCGCATCCTCAATCCCACCCCCACCCCCCCACACCCCACACACCCACACACACCCACCACACGTTCCCACGTCCTCCCCACATTTCCCCGTGTGATTGACATGTAATGGCACCCGCCGCTTGCGGCTTAGCGTACTTACCACTTTTAATTGTTAACTTTCACGTTGAAAACAACGCCATTGGGTGTCGCATCAATATCACAATCATCATGATCAATAACGGACGCCTGCCAGAGTCATGACCGCGCGGGCTGTCGGTTGATGTTGATCAAGCGTTAACCAGTCGCGCGTCGGGTGCGAGGCAAGGGCCACCACATCATTGATCGCGATCGTACTGATCGGCAATGTGTATCGGCCATGGTTGTGATGGATATTGATGTTGATGTGAGCGGACCATCCCGTGCGACCGTTGCCAACGATGGTCATCGGCAATGGGCACGGCGTGCGTAACGCGCTGCGTATCAACACATCGGTGCGTGCGATATCCGAAGTCGCGGCGATGGAATCACGTGCCCAAACAATGCGCTCGGGAATCTGCAAACTCGCATCCACGCCACGATCAAACGTCACCGACTCCGCGATCGCTGACACGTCTGACACGTCTGGCGTGTCTGACACACTTGGCGAAGAACGATCTCGATTGATCACGTCGGCTGATATCGGATCGGCCCCACATATCGCCAACACAAACATCACTCCTGCGACGGCAAACATCACACCACATCGCCTGACGTTTACCCTGAGGAATAGACCCTCGCATGCCATCGTCGGCCGTGCTAATCGTTGCATGGGCAAGTCTCCGCAAAACCTGTGAATTGTCAAAAACTACGCGACACATCAAGACCGATCGCCGCAACAATGACATTCACAAACACGCGTCATCGCGAAAGACAGGCGGCATGGCCCTACCCTATCTCATCGGATGTTTGTGCAAACTGAAACATAATTTTTGCCAAAAAAAGATATGGAGCAGCCCCAGACTGGTCGATAACTCTACGACGACCTTAATTTCCACCGCATACCTACCATACCCCATGCCCGAAGCCACGATTCACCGCCATGCAACACAGGACACAATTGTTGACAAATGTTTTTGCCGATTTGCAATGATCATGTTTCAAATCGTGGCCGACCGATTTACAATAAAGTAAGTGCCCCGCATAACACACCAAAGACGGGCGCTACAATGAGAAAAGTAGAAAGCACAAGACAATGACAATCGCAGACCTACGCCGAGAATACACGCTGTCGGGAATCAACGACGGCGAATTGGATACCGATCCGATCAAGCAATTCAAAATATGGTTCGATGATGCGCTTGAAGCCGAAGCCTACGAAGCCAATGCGTTCACCTTGGCCACCGTGAATGAGGAAGGCACCCCGTCGGCACGTGTGGTGTTGATCAAGGGTGTCGATGCCAACGGCTTCACGTTTTACACCAACCACGAATCACCCAAAGCCCACGACCTGGAAGCGAATCCCAAATGTGCCATGTGTTTTTACTGGGCACAGTTGGAACGACAGGTGCGTGTCAAAGGCATTGCGTCGCGCGTGTCGCGAGAAGAAGCGCAGGAATATTTTGATTCACGACCGCGCGGCAGTCGCTTGGCCGCGTGGGCCAGTCGCCAGAGTCGACCGATTGCCAGTCGTAAGCTATTGGAAAACCACCTGCGCGAATTTGAAATGGAACACGACGAGCAAGTCGCTATCCCCATGCCCAAATGGTGGGGTGGCTACCGCATCAAACCCGAATCATTCGAATTCTGGCAAGGTCGGCCCAACCGATTGCACGATCGCTTCCAATATGTGCAAGACGGCAACGCGTGGAAAATCGAACGCATGTCGCCGTGATCGAAGATTGATGGTTCGATTAAGCGTAAATCATTCGTTTCACCGCTTGACCAATCACACGGTACGCATGGCGTTCGCACCATTCATCGCATGACATCGCATAACATCGCATGACGCGTTTTACCGCACCCGTCGACGATAGCACAATCCCAACACGCCAACCATCGCGAGCAACGATGTCGGCTCCGGGACGACGCCAACGGTGACCTCGCCAATCAGATGCAACACCAGCGAGTCGCCCTGCAATGCGCCGGGAAGGTTTTCGTCAAACGTTAACAACGTGTAGGTCGCGGAAAATTCGCCCAGCGTTGACGTATCGAACAACGCACTGAAACTCAGTGATGCGCCAGCTTCCAATGCATCAAACGATGCCATATCCGTCATCAACACGCCCGTATCCCCCAATGTCGTGCTCGACAGGACCGCTTCCAGATCCGCGGTAAAACCAGCAGTACCTTCACGATTGTGAATATCAAAATCAATCGGCGACACCACGGTGTTTTGCGTGACGGTGCCGAAATCGATCTGCAGAAAATTCGTATCTGTGCCATCAGCGAACGAGGCGTCCGCGTGATCCAACACATCAACAGCCACCGGTTGTGAAAAGGTCGCGTCGACAGCGGCCTGACTGGAACTGTTCACCTGCGCGTTGCCGGTTTTTTGCCCAGCCGTCGTCGTATCAATTGCCAGCGTTCGCAACTGTCCGCCACCGAGCGCGGCATCCGTACCACTACCGCCGCCGGTCAAATCTCCTGTGCCCGAAACAGTGAAATCCAATTCATCCGCACCGATCGCAGCAACCACGTTCGCACCATTGCTCACCGTCACGTTCACATTCGCGCTGGCACCGACGATGACCTGGCTGGGAACCGACGCCACCGACACGTCCATGTCAGCCGGCAATTGGTAATCGACCACAACCGGCAAATGATCGCTTGCGGTTTGCAGCGCCGCGCGCGCTGTGGCATTGGCACCACCGCTTTGTGTGATCGAACCATTCAACGGCTGCGATCCATCATTGCCAAACGCATGATATGAATTGGCGATGTACGCCAAACCTTCGCCGTCGTTCAACCCTTGACTGATCAGTTGAAAATCGAAACGGTCATCCATCCCCCCACGGACCAGACCGTCGGCCGTCGTACCGCTCCCGGAGATCGGGCTCTGCGTATGCACAGCGCGAAACGCATTGTTGTTGTTCCATTGTCCCGGCGAATTAATTGGATCGATGCCCTGACCATTGCCCGGGGCGATCAGGTTTTGGTACGCCGACTCCGCACTTGACTGCATGTTGAAATCACCAGCGTAGATAAAATTCGTACCCGCCGTGTGGCCGTTGGAAATAAGGCGAATGTTACTGGTTTCCACCGCCCGACGGTTTTGATCACTGCTCGATGACCCCGCTTTCATGTGGCTGTTGTATACGTAAAATTCCGCATCGTCATCGTAACCAATCGGCTGCAAACGATAACGCATTACCTGCCGGGCCTGGCCCGATGTCGATACCGTGCCGATGGCTTGTTGCAATTCCAACGCGACCGCTTGCGTGTTGTAAATCAAACCCGGACTGCCCGAGCCGGACGAACCGCCATCAAGCGTGGCCCGCGCGTAAACGGCATTGGGATTCCCGCTGTAAATCGTATTGAGAATATTCACGATGTCCTGCGTGGTGCTGGCGCCCGAGGCTTGCTCTTGCAGCATCAACACATCGATCGGCTTGGCCACACCATTGACTGACTCGAGTCCGATCTGTTCGAGTACGGTATCCATACTTGCACGCGGTCCGCCTGCGGTGTTATAGCTAACCATGCGTAACTGCGCGTGCGCGGCGTTGACGATCATCAACAGCACACACATGGTCGTCGCGAAACGAGCCACGCGTACGGCCGTCTGAGTTTTGAAAAAATATGACATGCGTTGATGCACTCCGCAAAAACAATCAGCAAAACAATTCAGTCAGTCCAAAAAATAGGCGCCATCAGTGTTGACGGATGACGCCGTATGTTTTCAAGGGAGTCCTGCCGGTTTGGGCGGGTAACTCACCGGGTGTGTACAACGTGCATCACGCAGCGGCGTGACGACGGCGCGACGCGATCATCATGCCGCCTGCCATAAGCAAAGCCAAACTGGCAGGTTCAGGAATGACGTTGGCTTCAACCGAGATAGTGCCGGTCTCGAAGGTGGTTGGCACATTGACAAAGCTGGCGGACAATGCCGACACGCCTTCGTCAAAAGCGATGTTAAAGTCACCGGTAAAACCTTCCGTGACGGCAAAATCAAAACGGACGAGTACCGTGTCAGTCCCCACGGTGCCCGATGAGCTGCCGAAGTAGCTAAACGTGGCGGAGTTGGTACCGGGCGTCAAGTTGGAAGGAAATTGCGGCGTATTAAACGGAGCGATTTCGGTGAACCCGGTGAGTGATAGGCCGGGCGTTAAGTTCATCAGCAAGCTGATACCGTCCACCTGATCGCTACCGGTACTATCAAACGTGGCCACGACATCAACCTGCCCGATGGTGTCGCCGGAAGCAGCCTGGTTAACCGTGACTTCCTGGGTGGTAACGATGAAGCCTGCGTTGGCCGCCGCGACGGGCAACATCAATCCAAGGGTCATTGCCAGTAATTTGTGAGTCAAAACGTTACGAAACATGGGGTCTCTCCTAAAAGGATGGTGTTAAAAATCGAGTCGCTTCTATCATTCGTCTATCAATGGTTGTTACGAGTCGCCCGAGGCATGAACGCTTCATGGCTAAATATCACGGGCAAGAATCTCGTACTTTTCTAACGCATGGTGGCTGGTGTGTAGGGAATTCTGTATGTGTATGAGGTGTGTATGGGGGATACGTGGGGGGCTCCTGTGGTGCGGTGAGGTCTGTAAAAAGAATCAACGTGGTGCTTGAATTCGTAGGGCTTACAACTCAACCTGTTCGAGCACGAAGTTGGTTTCACGATCGCTATCGTCGAGCAGATCAAACAGGTTTCGCGTGGCCGACGCGTTGGTGCTGCTCAAGCCCAGGCTAGTCTCAGCTTGTTGCAGACTGCTGCTACCTGAGAACACGTAGGGGTTCGGATCACCGATCGAAAGGATGGATTGGCCGAAACGTGTACCGACAAAGTTGAGGTCGGTCGGCAACACAAAGCCATTGCCATCGATGTCTTTCTGAAGCGTGTATGCACCGGGCGACGAAGGGTTCGAAGCATTGGCCCCGAACGATGTCCCGATCGGATTCAAGTCGGTTGGCAGGACGAAACTGTTACCATCGACATCACCGACGAGCACTTCGAATTGGAAGGTGAAGTTGCCACCTGCGGTACCATCGCCGGACTCTGCCGCTCCACTTGCGGTGATGAACTCACCATCAAGGTTGGCACCACTGGCCACGCTGGCCACCACATCGCTGACGTTGATCATCAGTTTGTTGGTCGATTCAGCGGTGAAACTCAAGTCAACCACATCCTGACTTGAGCCGTTCACTGCCTGGCCTACCAATGTCGCGGCGATTGGATTGGCATTGGTGGGATCATTGCCCAGCGTCAACATCACATCACTTTGTGTGATCGTCACGTCTTCGCTGAAGACCAGACGAATCTCGTTGATATTGTTCCATGGCAAGTTGGCCAATTGGTTCGCATCGGTCGGGATGCGATAGTAGCCATCTGCATCACCCGCGCCGGTGGCGTTGATGAAGTTACGGAACGAAGCCGACCACGATGAGGAACGGACCAACACTTCCACCACCGTTGGCGGCGTCGCGGCGGTTGATGTGGTGAAACCAAAGTCGACCATTGCGGCAGTGGCGCCCAAGGTCACGAGCGCGGGATCGTTCGCAGTGGTAAGAACAGCCGTACCAAGTTCAGCATCATTCTCGTCCACGTCGACGAGGTAGTTGCCTGCGGCCAAGCCTGTAAATTCATAGTCGCCGTTGGCATCGGTGACTTGTGTATCGATCAGGGTATCACCTGCCGTGATGCCAGTGCCGCCGCCGAAAGTGGCCACGGGAATGGGTGTGGCTGCGGTGGCATTGGTGGCTTCACCATCCAGAGCATCAATACCACTGAATGACCAGTCCGCATCGTTGAATGTCGTGGTTGGGCCGGTGGTCGCGGTGCGAACGGCCCAGCCGTCCACGTGATCCCAAGCCTGTTCTGATCCATCAACATTGATGTCGCCGAAGACATCGACAGCCGTTCCGTTCATGAACAATTCAATCGCATCGTCGCCGTTGATGTTGACCGCACTATCGACATAGTCAGGCGTTACGCCGAAGAAAGCCTGGAATCCTGCGGCATTGCTGGTGACATAGATATAAGTGCCCGCCGCCACCGACACTGCGGGGAAAGTGAATTCCTCACCATCGGTGCCGCCGCCGTTGTTCGCCGAGCCGAGGCCATAGATGCTCAAGTCCGCGATCGCGTCGGAAGCGTAAAGCTCGACACCCTTAGGCAACCCATCCGTGAGTGGGCCATCAAACACCGCAGAAATCACCAGGCCGATGCCGGTCAAAGTGCCAGTGCTGACCGTGCCCAGATCAAGGGTGCTGTTGCTGTTGGTGTCTTCGTAAAGTGTGACGGTAATGTCTTCGATGCCAGTCTCACTGACATCAAAGTCGCCATCGTTGTCCGCATCATCGAACACCGTGCCGCGAATGGCATCGTTAGCTGCTCCTTGGAAACCGAAGTCCACATCGGTGTTGTTTTCACCGTTAAGCAAAGTCACTGCGGCCGGATCATTGCCCGTGGTCAATGGAAAGGCCGCGACAGGTGTAGATGTTTCATCGACATCAACGAAGTAGGTGCCGGGATTGAGTGTGCCGAAGTTATACAAGCCACCGCCAGAGGTGGTCGTGCTGGTCACGAATGTGTCATCGTTAACCAATCCGCCGCTGGCACTGTAGATGCGAACGTTATCGACACCCATGTCTTCAAACGAATCATCAGCGGTCATTTCGATGGAAACAACCATGCTTGAACCGGACACGCCCGTCAGGTTAAACGAAAAGTCAGCCATGTCGTGGGTCAGCGTGGCGCCATCGCCGATGCCATCGAGATCAGTGTCGAGTTGCAGATCGCCATCCGCACCATCGTTGACAAAACGTCCGATGAGCGTGGGCGATCCCGCGTCGATGGTGGCATAGATTTCAATGCCTTCACCGCTTTCGAAGTTAAAGAAGCTCGGCTCGCTGGCATTGCCACCGAAGGAAGCAGTGACGACGATGTCGCTGACGCCGGTGATGTCGACCGCATCAAGCGTGATGATGCCGGTAGGACTGGCCGTTTGGCCATCAATGTCCTGGCCTACGATGAAGTAATTACCATCAAGCCCCGCGTAATCATCGCGAGCAGAATTAGAATCAACTTCGAACCGACCAAAGAAGTCGAACGAACCATCGTCGCTGATGTTGGTGAGGGTGTACGACGACGCGGGATCAGATTCGTCAAGCTCGAAACTTTCATTGAGCAACAAGGTCAGACCGCTGGGTTGCGGACCAAACAATCCGTCACCGCCGTCGAGATAAAGGTCAACATCAACGCCATCAATACCCGCTTCGATGCCATCAAGCGTGCCGTTGCCGTTGGCATCATTGAAAACCAGATCGCCAATGGAACCGGGCACGATCGAGAAAGCAAAACCGAAGTCAGCGGTATCGTGTTGTGTTCCCGAAACCAACGTAATCACCTGTGGATTGGTGGTGCCGGTGGTGGGTGTCGCTCCGATCAAAGGGGCCACCGTCGTATCGACCTGCACAATGTAAGTGGCCGCAGGCAATTCATCGCCGAACTTGTAAGCCCCTTGCGAATCGGTGGTGGTGGTGTCGACAAGGATGTCACCACCAGTGGGTACCGCACCGGCGTCAACAGTCTGGCCTGAGTTAAGCGTGCCGGAAGTGGTGGCCACGCCCTCTTGCCAAGTGAAGTCACCATACATACCACCGTTGCCCGTGAGTGACAGCGAAGTTCCCAGAGCCGCAGCAGTTTGCGAGATGCCGATGTCCGTGCTGGTCATGCCGACAGCCGGCCCGTTAGCTGCCACGAATGTGCCTTCATAGGAAAGGAACTGCACGACGACGCCCTGCGGACTGACCAAAGCCAAACCGTCAGGCGAACCGTTTTGCACCGAGCCCCATTGCGTGGTCAAATCAAAACCCAACGCGCCGATGCCATTGCTTTCATTGCTCAGCGTACCGCCGAGATTCAACAGGTTGTACACCCCACCGCCGTTGCCGTTGTATCCAAACAAAGTCCAGCCGGAAAGGTCCGTGCCCGCAGCGCCTGCGATTTCAACCAGCTCACCGGTATCCGTGCCGGTCGGGTCATACACAATTTCGTTGATCCATACGCCAGCGCCTTGGTCCAGGGTGTTGTCGCCGTCATCGAGATACAGATTCACCACTGCGTTTTCAATCCCAGGCTCACTGCCGTCTTGCACGCCGTCGTTGTTCTGGTCGTCCCAGACATAATCGCCGATGGAAGTTTCCGCGGGAATGGTTTGGAAGCCGAAGTTGTCGTCATCAATCGAGATTTCGCCCGACTCGAGGAAAATTGTGTGACCCCCGTCATTGGTAAGTGGCGTGGTCAATCGCATGCCCGCAGGCGTTTGCGTGCGGATCGTATAAGTGCCCGCGTTCAAACCGCTGAACACATACTGACCGCCGCCGACAAAGACTGAACCAGAACCACTGGATGTTGTCGTGATTTCGCCGGTATCAAGCACACCGTTGTCGTTGCTATCGATGTAAACCGTGACCGCATTAATACCGTTTTCAAAACCGGTGGTGATGCCGTTGCCGACCGTGTCATTGAATATGTAACCGCGAATTTCCGCAGTGCCCGCGGGCAATTCATAACCAAAGTCCGCGTCGTTGTAATCCTGTCCACTCGTGACCGTCACCAACACAGGGTTGGTTCCTGGCGTGGTCAGCACGCGCTCATCGAAAAACTCCGTGCTATCGTCGACCTCAACCCAGTAATCGCCCGGAACCAGATCGTCGAAATCGTACGCACCGTTCGCATCGGTCACTTGCGATGCAAGGAACGTATCGCCCGCTACCACATCGCTCAACACGCGAATGTTATCGACGGCTAAATCTTCAAAGCCAGAATCAGAATCCATCACGATTCGCAGGCCGAGATCGGCACCTGTTGTGCCAAGCAGGAACGTAAAATCACTCAACACATTGGACAATTGTTGGCCTTCGCCCGTACCATCCAGATCGAGATCCTGGAAGAGTGGCGTGTTGAAGCCGCCGGAATTTTCAAACGCACCGATCAGGGTTTCCGTACCGCCATCAACGGTTGCGTAAATGCGAATGCCGTCAATCTCATCAAAATTCTCAATGGACTCTGCACCGAATAAGCCGGAAACGCCGACATCGGACAAGCCGGTGATGTCAATGTTGTCGATAAAAATTTCGCCGGTGTAATTGCCCGCACCCACACCGTCAGCACCATTGATATCCTGGCCCGCGATGAAGTAGCTACCATCCACGCCGGTATACGCTGGGCCACCGGTGAAGAAGCCGATGTCGAATCGATCGAAGTAATCAAAGCCCGCATCAAACGCGTTCGCCGACAGCGTGTAGGTCGTACCCGGTGCCGATTCAAAACTTTCAGTAAAGACGATGGTGCCTGTGCCGCCGGTGCTGAACACTGAGTCGCCACTGCTGGAATACAGACGCACAGTGACGTCTTCGATACCTGTGTCAGTTCCGGAATCGAACACGCCGTTGCCGTTTACATCGTTGAACACCAGATCACCAATCGAAGTCGTTGGTGGGCCGCCGATGAATGCAATGTCTTGGCCGGTGACGTTCGAACCACTCACGGTCACATCAAGCGGATTGGTGAAGTTCGAAGCCAAAGGCAATCCGGTGATCGATGCCGAGTTGGTGTCAGCCAGCACAAGATAGTTGCCATCAGCCGCAGCAGTGAACGTGTAGTCGCCGTTACCATCGGTTGTGGTCGAGTCGATCATGGTATCGCCGCCGCCCCCGCCGGTGGAAGTGCTGATCGAAACGTTATCGATCGCAAATTCGTCACGGGAACCGCTGCCCCCCACATCATCGCTGGTGAATTTCAAAATGATTTCAGCGCCATTGGCCACTGTGGTCGTGATGGTTTCAGAAAAACTACTCGACACAAAACCGTTGCCATCCGAAGCATTCCCGGAAGAAGCAATACCCACTGGCCCAGTTAGTACCTCCGTACCGCCAACCGTGACCGACGTGAGTTCAAAAGAATTGCCACGCTCAGCGTTGTTATTCACCAGCACATCAAAGTCAATGATCAGATCATCGAGTGCGCCGCCGGTGTTGTTCGTGGTTTTGAACTGGAATGTGCCGGGGGTGAAATCTGAACCGCCAGGCTGAACACCCAGCGCAGTGTTGCCGCCGATATTAAATGCATAAACGCCACCGGTAGTTTCACCACCGGTACTGGAACCGCGAGCGTAATCCCCATTCGTGTCCGTACCACCAAAATTCAGTGGCCCATCGCTCATGCCCGTAGCAATAATCACATCCGAATCAAGCTGACCCGCTGTGGGTGATGGCGAGAAACCGCCACCCGTAAAGCCAGTAAAGTCTTCGCTATAAATTGTTGGCCCGGCAGCACCATCGATCACACCGTTGTTATTCGCATCATGCCACAACTCGACAATCACCGAATTGAACCCACTTTCAGTACCACCGCGCGAACCGTCATCATTGAAGTCGTTATAGACCGCTCCGAGGATATCGCCACTGAGCAGGGTACGCGCCTCAAGCGATTCCATCTGATGCGTGACACGGTGCGCAACTTGGGCCTCACGCGATAGCCGTTTATGTTGAATTTTATTTTTAAGACGGGAGAAACGATTGACGTTACGACGATTCCTGGAACTCTTTTTCATAATGCTTGCTTTCCTGGCCACACGAAGTGGCATCCCTGTCTGTGGGAAATGGGAACAAAACCGACCTGTTAACCAACACTGATTGGCGGCAGAACAACAGCGCAACGAACGCGCTGCAATGATCGACTCGCTTTCGCAAGGCCAACACGTTGTGCGTTCGACCTAAACCGAATCGACGATGTGCTGTCGTCTTCCTACTTGATTGGCTCCCGTCCGTGGTGGGGCCTGGACCTGTTTGCCTGGAACTGTTTGATTGTTCTTTCTTCCGCTTCCACTTCGGTGATCGCGTTAAAGCATGTGCCCGACGTTTCGCCGGACACGTGTGATGTTGTAAAAGGTTCTTATGCGCATTTCAAGCCCTCCACGCATCGACCCTACCAAGACAAACCACCATAAAAACCACGACGCCAACGCGCTTCAGCCTCAACCCCAAAATGACAAAAAACCCCTGCTTTTTACCTGATTTACGACTTGATTCTGTTCGCCAAACGATCCGACAAACCACATCATCAACCCAACGTTTCAACCAAGTCGTGACCAAACATTCATCGCTTTGTCATGCAGATTGTTCAAAGTTTCATACAAACCCAGCAGCCTTGTCATGCAATGCCATTCGAACTTTCATTTTCACAAAAACAGTTTTCCACAACCAAACTTATCAACGCCAACATGACGCACTGCCATCGTCATTTAGCAATCAGGCCCCCCTGTTAGCGTGGCAACTATTTTTTCATCATTCGAAAACCGTTGGCTCTTATTTCATCAGTACGATTTGCACGTCTCTCCACCACACACAATTGTTGCTATGCGCTGGCCCCGCGCGCTATTCGTCCTTTTTATGAACCGATCACTTCCATGCACTTCCATCATGGTTCGTCACGATTTTGAACAGCGAGATCACCACCGTGAATCCACGAGTTAAAAAACTTCCGCGCACGCCCCGCATGAATATGCACAACGAGCGTACCGCATTTACGCTGATCGAGTTGATGGTTGTCATTTCCATCATCGCCCTGCTGTTAGCGATTCTCTTGCCTGTGCTGGGCATGGCCAATCGCACCGCGCGACAGAGCGTGTGTCTGAGCAACCTGCGGCAAGCGGGTATCGGGACCGCCGCGTACGTCGCCGAAAACGAAGAGTATGTGCCCGGCCCACACACCAGCGGCATGAGCATCATCCTCACCGGCATTGCAAATCCCGTGCAATCTTCACCATTGCAATCGGATGATTGGATTTCGCCCACCATGTGGGATGGCATGGGTCTTCCATCCGATTCCATCGAACGTTTCCCTGCGATCTTCGGCAATGATTTCCGCTGCCCGGACAATCCATTTTTTTATAACGGCATGTTTACCCCGTCAGGCGCTGTTGTTTCGACCACGTTGCTATTTCCTAAAGCCGTGCCGTATAGCAGTTACTCCACGCCGATGGGCATGCATTACTATTCCAACGTCGGGCACGCAGGCAACCCCAACTTTTATTCTTTCGACACCAACGATCGCGCGGTGGATGTCGAACCGGCGGGCCATTCATTCCGCATCAGCACCATGGGCACCGCCAGCATGAAGGCCGCGGCTATGGATGGATCACGCTATGTCAACGGTGGCGACATCACATTCAGCACCAATGTCAAAGCATCACAAAACGGCGGCAACTTTATGACGCGCGGTCCGACTCTCAACGCGCATTACCAGAATTCAGGCAACCCCTACAAAACCCGCCCCGCCTCCCCCAGCGATGCCTACGGCACAGGCACCGCGCCCAGCGATGACGCCAAGCTCTACGCCTATCGCCACCCCAACGACAGCATGAACATAGTCTTCTACGACGGACACGCCGCGAACTTCAACAGCTATGACTCACGCAATGTGCATTTCTATTTCCCCTCGAAATCCGTGGTGATCAATGCCAACAACATTGTCGATCCCGAGGCCTACAACGGGCTGGTGATCAAGTAATATCAATCCCGTAAAAGATACGCGCGTTATTCATCGTTAGCCGCCGCCCTTGGGCGGCGCGAAACGTGTGCTAAACATAGGCCGTCACGCCGCCATAAAGGCGGCGGCTAACGCGCGTTTTTTTTTCGGGATTGGTATAGATAGTAATCCGATGTATGTCATCCGATGACGGAGTGGCTACTCGAACAACTGCAACGGGCCACCGTATTCTCCATCGCAATCCGCGCAAGGCAAAATTTCTGGCCCGCGCTCTTAATTTTCTTCCAGCTTCAGATCGTCGCCTGCTTTACCGGATGCTTTGAGTTTATCGAGCATGTCCGGCTTAGCCACCGAGCGTAGCAGTGCTTCTTCCGGTGCCACAATGCCTGCATCAACATGTGCCAACAATGCGTCATTGAGCAACTGCA
Source organism: Phycisphaerae bacterium (assembly GCA_030426385.1). Lineage (GTDB taxonomy): Bacteria > Planctomycetota > Phycisphaerae > Phycisphaerales > Phycisphaeraceae > JAUHYI01. Next base: position 1,298 of record JAUHYI010000072.1, on the reverse strand, counting down.
TCCCCAGCTTTCGGCCGGTCTGCATCGCGGATGGAATTTGAAATGTTTTGCCTTCACGAATCAGGTTGGCCACCGCACTGGTGACGACCAGAATTTCAAGCGCCGCGATTCGTCCCTTGGGTATTTTCTTGCACAGGGTTTGTGCGACCACGCCCTTGAGACTGGTCGACAACATGGTGCGAATCTGCTCCTGCCGGTCGGCGGGGAACTGATCGATGATGCGGTCAATCGTGGACGCGGCGGTGGTGGTGTGCAAGGTGCCAAACACGAGGTGGCCGGTCTCAGCCGTTTCGATGGCGATGTGTGTGGTTTCCAGGTCGCGCATTTCGCCAACGAGCACGATATCGGGATCTTCACGCAATGCTGCGCGCAATGCGCGGGAAAAACTTTGCGTATGATTGTGGACTTCGCGCTGATTGATCAGACACTTTTTATTCTCGTGAACAAATTCGATCGGGTCTTCAATCGTGATGACGTGCTCTTTGCGCCGCTTGTTGATGTAATCAATCATCGCGGTGAGCGTGGTGGATTTACCTGAACCGGTCGGACCTGTGACAAGCACGAGGCCTTTGCTCATCTCGCAAAAGTCGAGAATCGCCTTGGGCAAATTCAAATCTTCTGCCGTGAGAAAATCATTGGGAATGATACGGAACACGCCGCCAGGCCCGCGACGATCACGAAAGGCATTGCAACGAAAACGAGCGGTACCTGCCAGATCGTAGGCAAAGTCAGCATCGCCGGTCGACTCAAAAGCTTCGCGATCATTGGCGGTCATGATCTCATGAAGCATGCCATGAATTTGATCGGCGGTGAGCTCAGGAGCGTTGAGCGCGGTGATCGTGCCATGGACACGAATCATCGGCGGCGAACCGGTGCAAATATGCAGGTCGGAACCTTCGTGCTTGTTGAGTGCCTGAAAAAACTTATCAAGTTCAGCCATTGCAATCGATCTCCATCCCCCGACGTTTTCCCCGCAAACCTTAAATTCAATGGGCAGCACCCCAGATTGCTACAACGCTGTCCGCACATCACCCCAGGCTGGACGAATGATTCTAACAAGCATTGCGGATGGCGCATAGGAAGCGGCGCGACAATGTGGAGATTATAGGTATGCGGCGAAAGGGCTAGCTAACATCTGTTAACTGTCATTCGTCATCCCGGGGTTAATCTGCCGCGCCGACGCCTCGGCGGGCTATCAATAGAACAGTGCGCGGGCTCACGTATAACGTGTTGCACGAAATAACGCGCAGGGTAAAACACTGCGTGGGACATGTGTGTGTGGGTGGGGGGGGGGGGGG
>JAUHYI010000071.1 GCA_030426385.1 Phycisphaerae bacterium | reverse complement strand
CCGGTTACGTATACAAAATTCTGTGGGAACTTCCACAATCGGCACAGACCAGCCCCAAAATCTTCGTGGGTGGCGCCCATTGCGTCGCGTTCGGCTTGGCGAATCGTCAACGAAGGATTCTTCGCCATCGTTTCGCACACTTGCACAAATTTCAAACGACGAGCCTGGATTTCAACCATGATCCCCAGATCGTGAATCAAGCCCGCAAGAAACGCTTCATCGGGCAAACCTAATCCGATCTTTTCCGCCAGCAGGCTTGTGCAGCTGGCCGACGCGATCGAATGGTTCCACAATAATTTCGCATCGAATTCCGGACAAATCTGACCGCCTCGAAACAGCTTGGCCAAGCTCGCCGCAATCGCAATATTTTTTACCGCATTCAAACCCAACAAGACGATCGCACGATTGATCGAGCCGATCTGTCCGGGCAGGCCGTAGAACGCACTGTTGACCACTTTCAAAATCCGCGCCCCAAGTGCGGGATCGTTTGTGATCACCTTGGTCAGGTCTTGTGCGGTTGAATCAGGATCTTCGACCAGCTTGATAATTTTCAGCGTGATCTCGGGCAATGTCGCGATATGGCTGATTTCCTGCAAAGCAGAATCAACAACTTCGCTTAATTGCACTTCTGATGAATTTCCAGTTGTTTCTGTGGCCTGGGTCATGACGAGGGTTCTCCGCCTCGGGTTACGGGCATACTGCATCTATCGGCAACCCTTACCTGCGACTTAACCGCTAGAATCGCTTCCATTCGCAAACTGGCGACAATCGCCTTCACAATCCCCATTCATGATAATTTTGCCCCTGCCGCACTTGTTTCCGGACCCACATCCCCCTAACGTGTCATACTATGTGGCAACAACAATACGAACGATACGCCAGCGGATTCAGTGTTTTTAAGCAGCGCCCATTTTTCGCATTCGCCATGCGACAGCCACGGTGGGTGACGCTCACGGCCATCATCGCGGCCACGCTGGTCATCGCGGTGCCGCTCATTCTGTTGACCATCGCGGCCATCCTCGTCGGCATACTGGTCATGTTTGTCTTCGGAATTATCGCCACCCTCACCAATCTTTTTCGCGCACTGTTCGTCGGCAGCACTGCCGACCGCTCTGGCTTTTCCGACAGCTCCGGCCGACGCAATGTCCGCGTGATCAATCGTCCCCCCACACACACGCCGCCGCGCAACTAAACAATTCTGGGCCGAGCCTGTTCCGTCTGTTCCGTCCGTTCTGGCTTTCTGTGTCTCTGCACCGCACACATCACCAATTCGCAACTTGGCCGCTTCATCTTCATCTTTATCTTCATCGTGTTACGCCTGATCCGTTACGCATGCCCACGCCATAACACTGCGATTGGCTGCTCCTTCTCACTTTTAACGTTTAACTTTCACGACACCTCGCGTGATCCGTTACATTAAAACCATGAATACGACACGACTATTGGCCATCGCGGCAATGCTGGCTTTTACCCTTTTTGTCCCACGGGCTTCCGCTCAGGACGATAACGCATCCGCCACGTCACCAGACATCGCGGCAACGTCTGAAACCGAAAGCGCGACAAGCCAGGCCTCTGCCGCTGTGGCAGCCGACCCGGTTGAACAATCGCAAGCAACTGCGTGGCTTCCCCTGCTTGGCCCCACCTTCGAACTCACCTCGCCGGCTCAATGGTTCGTGCTACTCGTCTGCATTTTCATTGCGGTCGTCATCGGCAAAGTCATTCAGATCAGCCTCCGCCGCGCCGCAAAATTCCATCTGGATCGTCAATGCGAAATTCGTTCGCTCGCCCTCGAAAGCGCCGCCAGTCCCGCTAGCCTTACCGCACTGGCGATCGGACTTATCCTCGGCCTCCGCTTTATCTACATGGAACCGCCGGTCCGCAACTTTTCCGATGATGTCGTCACGCTCCTGCTCATCATCGCGCTCGGATGGTTTTTGTTCAATCTCATTGACGTCATCCACCAACTGCTCATGCATTTCGCGGAGCGCACCGACAGCAAACTCGATGACCAACTCGTCCCGCTCGTTCGCAAAACGTTGCGCATTTTTCTGGTCATCGTCTTCACGCTCGTCATCGCACAAAATGTCTTCGGCCTCGACATCACAGGTTGGTTGGCTGGCCTGGGTATTGCCGGCCTGGCGGTCTCGCTCGCTGCCCAGGATTCCATCAAAAATCTCTTCGGCTCCATCACCGTCCTTTTCGACAAACCCTTCGTCATCGGCGATTGGGTCGTCACCGATGCTGGCGGCACACAAGTCGAGGGCATCGTCGAAGAAATCGGATTCCGCTCCACCCGCATTCGTACCTTCTATAACTCACGCATCACATTGCCCAATGCCAACCTCATCTCCGCAGTCGTCGACAACTACGGCTTGCGCCAATACCGACGTTGGAAAACACACATCGGCGTGCAATACGACACGCCACCCGACAAGCTCCTCGCTTTCACCGAAGGCATTCGCGAACTCGTTCGCACCCACCCCTACACGCGCAAAGATTACTACCAGGTCTGGATGCATCAATGGTCTTCGAGCAGCATGGATGTCCTGCTCTACATATTTTTCGAAGTCCCCGATTGGAACACCGAACTGCGCGAACGCGAACGCATGTTCATCGACATCGTCAGGCTCGCGGACCAACTCGGCGTTCAGTTCGCATTCCCTACTCAGACCGTCCACCTGTTCCGCGAACAACACCCCGACCCCGATTCAACCCACCAACCCAACCACAATCCACCCGACAATCGCGACACGCGCCACGCAGGCTACCACGGCATTCGGGCTGCGCAAAAAATTATCCAACACCAACAATGGCTCAAAGAAAAACCCGGACCCCAGACCTATACTCAATTCGGCATGACGCCCCTCGACGATGCAGGCAACGAAAAACCGCCAGAAACCCAATAATACCAATCCCTCAAAATACACGCGCGTGAATTTGATTTTTATAGTTAGCTAGTTAGCCGCCGCCTTTACGGCGGCGCGAAACGTGCGTCAAACCCAGGCCATCGCGCCGCCGTAAAGGCGGCGGCTAACGCGCGAATTTTTAATGGGATGGGTATAACGCCTCACGCCCATGCCTTACTAGACCCCAGACCCTAACCCCTAAAACCCCATGCCGAAATACACCACCCTCAACGACCAACTCGCACACTATCTCGAACAGCATCACACCGGCGCGGACGACCCCGTCCTCGCGGACCTGCAATCGGAAACCCGCGCGCTCGGCGATGTCGCAGGCATGCAGATCGCGCCCGACCAGGGGGCGTTCATGCAAATGCTCGTCGCCGCATGCAATGCGAAACTCGCGGTCGAGATCGGCACCTTCACCGGCTACAGCTCTATTTGTATCGCCCGCGCTCTGGCCCAAAACGATCCCGACCGCACCCACCACGCGCACCTTCATTGCTTCGACATCAGCGACGAATACACCTCCATCGCTCGCCAATTCTGGCAACGGGCCCAGCTTGAGGATCGCATCACCCTTCATCTTGGACCGGCCAACGAAAACCTGAACCAGCTTTCCGATCAGCCCATCGATTTTGTTTTCATCGATGCTGATAAAACCGGCTACGACACCTACTACGAAATGATCCTCCCCCGCGTCCGCACCGGCGGGCTCATCCTCTTCGACAACATGCTCTGGCATGGCAAACTCGTCGACCCTTCCATTCAGGACGACGACACCCGCGCTATCCGCGCCCTCAACGACAAGCTCACCGCAGACTCACGCATCCATGCGGTCCTCACCCCCATCGGCGACGGCATCCACATCTGCACCAAACTCTAACCCCCCCACCCCCGCCCCCCTCACCCACCCCCCACTTTCCCCTGCATGAATAAGGTTTTTTGGGGTTTGGGGGTTGTGATGAATGCGAGTTTCTGTGCCGGGGCTGTAAACAATGTGTGCGTTCTTGATCGTTAGCCGCCGCCATTTGGCGGCGCGTCGGCCCGCGTTGCAATCCTATCTCACACTGTTAAATGGCGGCGGCTAGAGCAACTGGCTTTAATATTCTCCACGGCCGCCCGGACTGGCCGGTTAAGCGGCAACCCCAGAGCGCCAAAAACGTGGCGATTAATCACCGCATTGGCTCTAACAGATAATGTTTTGTGCAATTCTCACCATGCGGGATGTCGCGGTGGTTCACCTGACAACACCGACCACACATCGCGCACCACCCAACTCATGTTGGCCAGCGCCCGGTCTGTGCGTGATGCCAGATGCGGTAACAACACAACATTGGCCATGTCTCGCAATGGATTGGCATCGGCAGGCAACGGCGGTTCCGGTTCATGCACATCCAACATCACGCGCGCCCCGGATTTCACTGCCCACTTTGCCAGCGCATCATGATCGATCAACATCCCCCGCGCCGCATTGATCAGCAAGACATCATCACGCAGCATGGCCATTTCTTTTTCGCCCAGCATGTGCCGATTGTTGCCTCGGCCATCGACGTGCAACGTCACCACATCCGCTTCGCGATATATTTCTTCATGCGACACATATTCAAAAGGATACGACACCGCCTGCCGCATTTCGGCTTCGGGCAACACATCACAGGCCCACACATTCATCCCCACCGCGTGCGCCACCTCGCCCAACCGTTTGCCGATACGACCAAAGCCCACGATGCCCAGGGTTAACTCATCCAGTTGTTTGCCGACTTCCGTTTTGCGCAACGTGTGAAACGTCGCACCATCGGCATCACGTAACAACCGCGTGCGCGGCCGATACTCATCCAACATCAAGCCGAACACATATTCAACCACCGCCTGCGTGTTTGCATCAGGTGTCGACACCACCATCACGCCTTCTCCACCCCGCGCCGCGCGACACGCATCCAAATCAATATTGTCCAGCCCCACTCCGGCGCGCCCAACCACTTTCAATTTTTCCGCGCGGGACAGCAAGGCTTCATTCACTTGCGTGTACGTCCGTACCACCAGTCCTTCGGCCATCGGCAGCATCTCTTCAAACTCCTGCGAATCATACGACACCCATTGCACCGCAGCACGCTCATCCAACCAATTCGCCGCTTCGTCCGACAATGTTTCCGTTATCAAAACCACTGGTCGCGTCATCGTTTCACCTTCTATCTTTTTAGAATGTCACACCCAACTTGCTTCGTGTTGGGATTTTAACTCATGAAATATTTTTAACGAGGAAACCAGCAATCCTGGAATCGTTTTACAGCGCGGCCCGGGCCGCATCGCCCAGGTGTTCGCCCACCGATGATTCTTCATCGATCACCTCATGCGCGCCGGCATCACGCAGGTCATCCAGATATCGCTTGTAGCGCGCTCGGGCAATCACTTTCATGTTCGGCGCTAGTCGCCGTACCTGTTGGATCGTGGCTATCGCGGCTCGGTGGTCCGGCAATGTGACCACCACTGCCTTGGCCGTCGCCACTTGCACCAGATTCAAAATTTCTGACGACCCCGCATCACCCATGTACGCGGGCAAATCCATTTCGCGCGCCGCCAACACTGAACGCGGATTCAAATCTATCACAGCCACAGGTGTTTTCTCCTCGCCGCTGGTTAGTTCATCCACCACCTTGCGACCGGCCGGCCCAAACCCAATCACAATCACATGACCCTCAACACGCGACGAAGCTAACGCGGGCGGCGATGCCTCTCGCCGTACAATTTTCATCCGTCGCAACCATCGCTCTATCAGGCCTCCCAATCCTGGCGCGTTATTAATCAAGTACGGCGTGGCGATCAAAGTCAGAATCGTCACCGCCACCATCAAGTCAAACACCTGCCCCGAAATAATGCCTGCCTCCACACTTTGCCCTTCGCTACCGGTGCCGCTTGTCTGGCCCGATCCCCGCGCGACCAATAACAACACGAATGAAAACACGCCGATCTGACTCATGCACAAACCCGCCGCCGCCGCATGGCGTTGTTCCAGACCTATCATCAAGCCCACCAACCAAATAATCACCGCCTTGCCCACAATCACACTCAATAACACCCCCAACACCAACGGCGCATGGAATACAATCCATTTCGGATCGGCATACATCCCGATCGCCGCAAAAAACAAGGTGGCAAACAATGTTTTCAGTGGTGCGATATCGCCACGAAACTGTGTGGCTGCCATCGTTCCACCTAAAAATATTCCGCCTAAAAAGGCGCCCAGCGCCGCGGACAATCCCACCTCGTTCGCAAGCCAGGCAGACCCCAACGCTACCACCGTTCCGAATAAAATCGGCATTTCACGATTGCGCAACGTCGACCCAAATCGCATTAATATCGGCAATACAAATTTCGCAAACAGGAAAAACACAAACACAAACCCACCCAACAGCACCAGGCTTTTGCCCGCGTCAACCGCCACTTCAATTGCGCTGCCTCCACCCGCCAGTGCCGTGACCAGCAACACCAATGGCACGACGGCCGCATCCTGCAACAACAATACGCCCATACAAAACCGCCCGTGCACCGAATCCATTTCGGCGCGTTGGGCCAACGTCGGCAACACCACCGCAGTGCTGGAACACGCCAGTGCCGCACCAATGGCCAACCCCGCACGCACGCTCAACCCACACAACAGCACCACAATCGCGGTCAACGAGATCGTCACCCCAATCTGCAATAGCCCACCTACCAATGTTCGCCACCCCAGGTCTTTCAATTGCCCGACGCTGAATTCCAATCCAATCGAAAACAGCAATAGCGCTACACCCAGTTGTGCGATATTGTTCACCCCGTCTGAATTGGCTGGCAACCCCAACGCGTTAGGTCCTAATAACACTCCCGCCAACAGGTACCCCACCATCGCACTTTGCTTGAGTCGTTCGCAAACAGCACCAAACACCATCGCCGCCGCCAACACCACCAGCACATCAACCAAAAACGTCCACATGTCATACATAACACCCAGTGTACCGCGCCCCCGCATTCCCCCACTAGCCCCCACGCACATATGCATAACCACCGCATAACGGCTACCACCACCACCGCGTCCCACCACCCAATACCCCCTGTGTTTGAAATCAATGTTATGATGCCCGCGCCGCTCGTTTTTGTTTTCCAACTACGCTTTTCGTTGATTGGTCCATCATGCCCCGACAGTCTGCCACCGCTCCGATACCCAACGACGTCAGCGAACCCAAACCCAGTCGCAAGCGACCTGCGGAGCCATGGCTTTTTGAAATAGCCTGGGAGGTTTGCAATCAGGTCGGCGGCATCTATCAGGTCATTCGTTCCAAAGCACCGGCCATGACCGCGCGATGGGACAATCGTTATTTCCTCGTCGGGCCTTATCACGAGCAGGCCGCCAGCGTTGAATTCGAACAGATCGCACCCACAGGCACCGTCGCCAAGGCCATTCACGATCTCGAGGAACTCGGCATCCGGGCCTACTTCGGACGATGGCTTGTCACGGGTAGGCCTCAGGTGATTCTTCTTGACTACCTGCCGATTTTTGCCCACCTCCACGAAATCAAATTCCGACTCTGGAATGATCACGGCATTGAATTGCCCCCCGATGATGAGTTGCTCAACAACGTCTGCGCATTCGGCGAAGTCGTGCGCATGTTTTTGTCCATCCTTGCTCATCGTGAAAACCCACGCCGACATCTTGTCGCTCATTTTCATGAATACATGTCTGCTGCTGCCGTCCCCATGTTGCGCAAAGAAGGTTGGCCCGGCTCGATCGTCTTCACCACCCATGCGACATTGCTGGGCCGATACCTGGCGATGAACAGCGATGACTTTTACACGCGCTTGCCTTTTTATAATGATGCCGAGGAAGCCAAGCGGTTTAATGTCAAAGCGCAGCACGGCCTCGAACGCGCTGCTGCGCATGGGTCGCATGTGTTCACCACCGTGTCCGATGTCACCGGCGATGAATGCCTCCACCTGCTTGGACGTAAGCCCGACATTCTGTTGCCCAACGGCCTGAACATTCAGCGCTTCACAGCCATCCATGAATTCCAAAACCTGCATCGCGTGTACAAAGAAAAAATCCATGAATTCACCATGGGGCATTTTTTCCCAAGCTATCGATTCGACCTCGACAACACGCTTTACTTTTTCACCTCGGGCCGATTCGAATATCGCAACAAGGGCATGGATATCACCATCGAATCGCTGGCTCGGTTGAATCATCGATTGCGCTCGGCCGGTAGCAACATGACTGTCGTCGCGTTCATCGTCACCCGACGTCCGTTCCATTCCATGAGCGTCACGGCCTTGCAATCCCATGCCATGCTCGATGAAATTCGCACCATCGCCGATGCCATCAAGGACGACATCGGCGACAAATTATTCCATGCCGCCGCCACCGGACAGATCGGCGACCTCAACACCATGGTCGACGAATATTGGCGATTACGATTACGTCGCACCATCCAGACCTGGCGACGCACGTCACCGCCCGGCGTGGTCACCCATGATCTGGTCGACGTACAAAACGATCCTGTCCTCAATGATCTGCGCCGTTGTCGTTTGTTGAATGAACCCCACGATCCAGTCAAGGTCATCTACCACCCCGATTTTATTTCCAACACCAATCCGCTCTTCGGCATTGAGTACGACCAGTTCGTGCGCGGGTGTCACCTCGGTGTGTTTCCCAGTTATTACGAACCCTGGGGCTACACACCACTCGAGTCCATCGCCTCAGGCGTGCCGGCCATCACCAGCGATCTCGCGGGCTTTGGTTCCTACGTGCAACGCATGCAACAAGCTCAGGAACAACACCCCACCCGCCGACGTCGCGAAGACGCTCAGGGACTCACCGTGTTGCAACGCCGTTATCGTTCCTATCACGAATCCGCCGATGACTTGGCCGACATCATGTTCCGTTATTGCGAACTCTCCCGTCGTGATCGCGTCAGCGTGCGCAACCAGGTTGAATTGCTCAGCACCCAATTCGATTGGACCAACCTGGCCGAGCGCTACGATGCCGCTCACCAAATGGCCATCGATGCTGTGGGTTAATTAACGCGCACATTTGCCGGGCGAATTAATCCCTGTTCCGTTAAAAATTTGTGCGCTCTAAAATTTCTAGCGAGCAGACCCCCGGTATTCACCGGGGGCTAGCATTAGATTGTCCTTTAGCTGTGGTCTTTAAGCGATGCGTTACCGCGCGACATCACCAATCATTCCATGCCGGTGACGCGTTCGATTTCATCGATGCTGGTCGTGCCATCCAACACATGCCGATAGCCCGACTGTTGCAACGATCGGAACATCGTCATCTTCACCGCTTCGCGCATTGTTTGCAGCGTCGGCTGCTTGATAATCACATCACGTAAATCATCGGTGGCCTGCAACAATTCAAACACCGCGCGGCGACCTAAAAATCCTGTGCCCAGACATCGACTGCAACTGCCCGGTACATAAATTTTCGAAACGCCTTCTACCGATTGCCCAAGCTTCATCGTTTGTCCGGGCGTCGGCACTTTGCTTACCTTGCAATGCGGACACAACAAACGAATCAATCGTTGCGCAATCACGATGTTCAACGCACTGGCCACCAGGTAAGGTTCAACGCCAAGATCCAACAACCTGAACACCGCACCCAGGGTATCCTTCGCATGCGTCGTTGATAACACAAGGTGCCCGGTCATCGCGGCCTGCATCGCGGTCTGTGCTGTTTCCTGATCGCGAATCTCGTCCAACAAAATGACATCCGGGTCTTGTCGCAAACATGATCGCAACAATGTGTGAAACGTATTGCCTTGCTTTTCATCAATCGGAATCTGCGTGACGTTTTCAATGTGATATTCCACCGGGTCTTCGATCGTGATCACGTTGCGCACGTTCACATCAATATCGCGCAGCAATGCATACAACGTCGTCGTCTTTCCCGAGCCGGTCGGGCCACAGACCAATACCATGCCTGCGTCTTGTTTTGACACACGCCGTAACGTGGCGTTCATCCAATCGGGCAAATCCAAATCGCTCGTATGTTGCGGGGCGTTCGCTAAATCCAAAACACGCAACACCATTTTTTGGCCATGCATCGCCGGCGTAAAACTCACGCGATAATCTATTCGACGGCCAGGCACTGCGGAGGTGAAGTGCCCTTCCTGAATCACCGACTTCTGACTGATATCAATATCAGCCACCACCTTCACCAGACTCGCCAACTGCACGCCTTGCTCGCGCGTCAGTTCTACTGCTTCAATCATCGAGCCATCCACGCGCAGCCGAATGATGTATTGACTACTCTTCGGCTCTAAATGTAAATCCGTCGCGCGCGTATGAATACATGCAATTAACAACAGCCGAATCAATCGCAACGTTTCGCTCGAGTCGCCCTTCTCGCCTCGGCCTGTCGCTTCGTGAACCGTCGTCCCTCTCGCACTGATCAGCGACAGCGCGTTCTCCTCAATCACAGGCGTACGATTGGTCGCATGCGTCGTCGCGATCAACTCGCGCAAACGTTCGATCGGATCGGTCGGCTGATCGTCCAATCCACTCAAGCCATAATCGTTTCCGCCTTCATCCTCAATCAGCACCGCCGCAAACGGATCCTCTCCATCATCGTTCCCACGCCCCGCTCCACTCCTACCATTCCCCCCGCTCGCCCCACGACTAGCATCGTCCTCGTCATCGTCGCCTTCCAACGGTATCGCTGCATACGGATCATCATCCCCCCCCCCACTTGCCCCACAATCCCCACTTGTCCCATGATGGGCTCGACCGACGCTCTGCGGGGCGATCGCGGTATCATCCAGACTCGCTGACGGCGCGGGCTTCGGCTTGGCCACCATGCTCGGATCAATGTAGCGAAAAACCACCGCGCCCACGGAAAACACATCGCCGTGCTTCAAATCAACCTGTTCGATTTTTTCGCGATTACACAATGTGCCGTTGCGCGACCCCAAGTCTCGCAAGCGATAACTTGTTTTAGCAGAACCGGTTGCGCTCGATTTGTGGTGTGGTTCCACCACCGCATGAAACCGGCTGGCCAAATCATCATTCAACGCCAGCACGTTATCTTGATGACGCCCCAATGTGATCGATTTCCCGACCAACGGCAACTTCTTGCCCACTCGGCCCGACGACGTCTGGAAATAAATTTCTAAGTATGGCTGTGCCAATCGTATGCCCCTGCCCCCCGCTTAACCCCGGATATTGCCCCAGTTACACCCAACAACTTACCCATTCAATGCGACCCCAATTATAGACGGCCCCGGAATCTTTGCGCGCCTCAGTCATGCGACTTTGTCACCCCGCGTTACCATTTTCGCATGCCACGCCAGGCTGCACGTCTCGCAAACCACCCGCAATTAAAGCGATAAGTATTTGTTATTAATAAATTTACATCAATCTATCGTGATATCCAACCGCTGCATCAACGCGTCAAACTGGTCCAGATCATAAAAATCTATTTCGAGCGTCCCCGCCCCTTTCTTGCGAGCAGCGCGGACGCGCACCTTGGTCTGCAGTTCTTCAGCCAGCCGAGCTTCTAAATCCGCCAGATGAGCTGGCTTGCCGGATTTACCTGACTTGCTCGCGTGCTCATCCTTCGCCTTTCCATCTTCGCCAGTCCCTTCCGCTCGTCGCCTCACGGCCTCCTCCAATTGCCGAACCGACCACCCCGCGTTGGCTGCCAGACGAGCCAATTGCAACTGCGCCGCCTGGTCCGATAAACCAGCCAAGGCTTTGGCATGACCCGCTGACAAACCGGCCTTGGCTTTACCGCCGTCGGCCTGGCTGCTTTGGCTGCTGCTTCCCTGTCGGACCAATGCCTGGACATCCGGATGCAGGTTCAACAATCGCAAACTATTCGTGATTGTGCTGCGGTTCACCCCCACCTTCTGAGCAATCTCGTCATGACTCAGGCTGAACCGATCAGCCAAATTATGGAATGCCTCCGCCTTCTCGATCGGATCCAGATCCTCGCGTTGCAGGTTTTCAACCAGAGCCCATTCGTTGACTTGCCGATCATCCAACTCGCGCAGGATTACCGGCATCATTTCCAGGCCCGCCAATTGGGCCGCTCGCCAACGTCGTTCGCCGGCCACCAACTGGTATTGTGTGGATTCGCCAGCCACTCGCCGAACGATCGGGGGCTGCATGAGGCCCGATTGTTTAATCGATTCCGCCAATTCCGCCAGCGCCGCATCATGAAAAACCTGCCGCGGCTGAAACGGATTGGGCACCACATCGGCAGGCACCACCATGATCAGGCCGTCGACCACTGGGGCCGCCGGGGCCGATGGCGTAGGGGCGGGAGCCGGTGGGGCGGCCGTCGTGTTCTTGGCCGCGGTGGCTCCGTCTTGAGTTTCGCTAACTTGTGGAGCAGTTGGCGGAGCGGTTGCGGTGGATTCGGATGGTGCGGATGACGCGGGCGGGGATGGGGGAGGTGGGGGGGTTACTGGAACGGCTGTGCCCATGAGTGAGCTGAGCCCCCTGCCCAGGCGTGGCGTTTTGCTGCGAGTTGCGGACGACGATCCCGATGATTTTCCAGCCATGTGATTTACCTCTCTGATGGATTTGGCAGTCTACCACATGCGCCGGTACCTACCAACCCGCGACTTCACCATTGATGTTCCACGTGGAACATCGCAGGCAACGCAGACCAAGCGATCAATCTTTCCACACATTTTTGCGATGACCCAATGCTGTACTCACGACAATCCAGCAAAACCAGACACCCTCGCAACCCATGTTCCACGTGGAACATACAACACCCAAACCCACCACACACCCATTCCTGAAACCACTGATATTTATCGGAACTTCCGATAACAAAGCAACTTACACACATCAAGGCCGTGGCCCTCAAACCCCGATACCTAACGTGGGATGCCATCAAATCACCAAACAATTCGCCAAACCCAGAGCCGTGAGGCTGCCGCCCAAAAATTGGCGGATATCAAGCGACAGGCCCAACTCGATAGCACGTCCACAGACTTATCCGACCTCATCGAACATTTTGAGGCCCTGCAAAATCAGCTCAATCAGGTCCAGGCAGGCCTCACGCATTCCCATCGACTCACCACGCTCGGCACACTCGCCGCCATCGTAGCCCACGAATATCACAATATCCTCACCCCGATGATGACCTACGCCCAACTCGCGCTGGCTCAACCCGAGGACACCGCCCTCATGCACAAGGCAGTGCAGAAAGCGCTTTCCGGGGCTGAGCGGGCCACACGCATCTCGTCATCCTTACTGGGGTTCGCCCGTGACGATGCTGGGCAACCCTGCGCACCGTTGCGAGCCACCATCGATGAGGCCCTGACCTGTCTGGCCCGCGACCCCAAAAAAGACGGCATCGAACTAGTGATCAATGTTCCGGACCTCACCGTCGCCATGCCCGCGCTCAACCTCGAGCAAGTGCTCATAAACCTGATTTTAAACGCATGCAAGGCCATGAATACCATTCAGCCGACGACTGAACGTCGTTCTGCTGCGGACCAAACCGATCAGAACGGTAGGGCGGACGCGAATTCGTCCGCTCAACCCGATGCGCACCCAAGCCCCAGCGCCACAACCCAAACCTCGCCAGGCACCGCACTATTGCTGCGCAAGCGACGGTCCGGGAAACTCACCATCACCGGGCAAACCGTCACCGATCCCGACACCCAACTCGAAAAACTCGAACTCACCATCACCGACACCGGCCCCGGCATCCCACCCGCGCTGATGGAACATCTCTTCGAACCCTTCGTCACCCAACCCACCCCCCATGCCCCCCACGCCCCCCACACCCCCCCACATTCCCCCACGCATTCCGCCCCGCATTCCGCCGCACATCCTGCGCAACCCGCGAACCCCACACCCGACGCGCACGCACCACGCGGGACCGGCCTGGGGTTATGCATCTGTCGTGACCTGATCAATGCCGTCGGCGGCACCATCACCGCCCACAACCAAACCACGCCCGACACCGACGGCACCAGCGACACCAACACGCCCGGCACCACCGGCGGGGCTACGTTCGTTCTGCACCTGCCCATCGCTTAGAAAATTTTGTGCCTCTCCCCGCCAGGCGATATTTATGCTGGCCCAACCACCGAAACGAATCATTCGAATGACGGTGGCTACAAACCCCACGAACGGATGCCCCCCCCCACACACACCACACCTACTGCCGGTGAACCCCACACCAATACCACCCGCAACCGCACCACCTCCAGCACCACCACCATAAAAATCACAACAATAAATTGCCACCCCATCCGGCTGATCACGTCAGATCGATCGCCACCGCGCCGCGTTGCACCGGGTCGTCGATATTGAAATACGCCTGCTTGGCAAATCCAAACATGTTGGCCACCAGGTTTGAGGGAAACACTTCGACGCGCGTGTTTATGTCTCGCACATTCGCGTTATAAAATCGTCGCGCCCGCGCGATACGATTTTCCGTGCGTGCCAATTCCTGTTGCAGTTCCAGAAAATTCTGGTTGGCTTTCAAATCCGGGTAGCCCTCCGCTAGCGCGAACAATCGATCCAGGCCGTGTACCAGTTCGTTTTCATCCTGTGCCTGCGCTTCAGGCGAACCATGATTCGCCGCCGCGATATTGCGTGCCTGGATCACCGATGCCAACGTGTCTTGTTCGTGCTTGGCATACCCCTTGACCGTTTCCACCAGATTCGGAATCAGGTCGTATCGCCGTTTCAATTCTGTATCAATATCCGCCCACGACTCACTGCAAAAATTTCGCAAGCGCACCAACCCGTTATACATCGCAATCAACCAAACCACGGGCAACACAATCACCGCCAACGGACACAACAATGCAAACAGCGACGGTATCATCACAGATCTATTCCTCGCATTTCATCAACGACGCCAGCTGGAATCAAATCCAACAAACCCTGGCCAAAGCGCAACGCACGATCAAACTCATCCGCATCCCATTGCCGTCCATCATAAACCAGAACACGCTCGCCGAACATGTGCGTCATATACTTCGGCCGCGCCATCATAAACTCCATCGTTTTCGGATGGATCACATCATACGCCCAACGTCGATCGTCACACTTGACATGAAACATTCGGCTGAATTGCGCCGACTCAAAATCTATATCGTCGCAGCCTATGAATGCTCCGACTCGATCAAAAATATTTTCCGGGCGCACCGACAACTTTCTTAACGCAAAACCCGCTTCGATAATGACTGCTGAAAACTCGTGGTGTGATGTCTGCGACTTGCCATCCTTATCTGTCGAGCGCGTGATGTAGTGATAATCAAAACAAATCACCCCACGATCAGCGTCTCGGCCGTGCATGATGTTGTGCGCATAACAATCACCATCGCCGGCTGTTATTTGAGGGAAGTCTGCGTATGCCTCTCGAAAATTTCGCTCCTGTTGCGGGTTAAACAGAAAACCTTTCTGATACGACCATGTCGCAATTTGCCGGAACCGGTCTTTGTTTTTATTGCTTTTAGAAAAAATCGACATCACAATCGTGACGACAATCAGGCCAAACACGGTGACGAATATGCACACGAACACAATCGACATCACCGTGAACATAAAGCCGTTAAACATAACCCGGCTCCTCGATCACACCGGCCGGTATCCGATCAAGAAATCCTTCGGCATAGTGCAGTGCCGCGGTAAACTCGTCCGCGTTCCAACGTCGGCCATCGGTCACGATCATGTTGCCGCTGCCGGTTTGCAATGTGTAACCTTGTCGCGCCAGCATGAATTCCATCATGGCGGGATGAATCACATCGTAGGCCCAGCGCCGATCAGGGCTCACCACTTTGAACGCGCGGCTGAATGCGGCGGACTCAAAATCAATATCATCGAAACCAAAAAACTCGCCGACCTTGTCAAAAAAATTCTCGGGCTGCACGCGCAGTGCGCGTAGCGGTAGGGCGGTTTCAATGATCACGCCCGAAAACCGATACGTCTGCGTGGTGCTGTGTCCTTTGTTATTGGTAGATGACGTTTGATAGTGATAATCAAAACAAACCACGCGGCGCTGGCCCGACCCATCTCGCTGGCCGTGCATGATGTTATGGGCGTAGCGATTCTTTTCGCCCGACCGGAGCGCTTTGAATTCCGGATACCGATCCTTAAACCCATGATGCCGATTCGCATCAAACCCCAAGCCCACGCTAGCGGCCCATGCCGACAATCGCTTGCGACGCTCAGCCGCAAAATGCGCACTGACACCGCCACCTATGATGACCAACACCACAACCAGAATAATGATTGCAATCACAGTGCTATGCTAACCCATCGTCTCACGCAGCGCTGCGACAACGTCAGTCGATCTGCCCGAATTCGCGAAGGCCAAAGCCATGCAGCATCAACTCATCTCGACCACCACGCACCGCCTGTTTCCTGCAAACAGCCAACCGGAAATTTTGTGCCTCCCGTCAAAAAAATTAACCCGATTTAGAAATCGCAAGGCGAAAATCGGCCACGCCATGTTACCCTGCATAAAGACCAAGCCACCATTTCACGCTTCACCTCTCACCTTTCAAGGAGTTTCACCATGGTATACAGCATCACCGGCCTGATCGTTCTCATCCTCGACATCATTGCCATCGTCGACGTGCTCAAGAGCAGCATGGACACCGTCAAAAAACTGATCTGGATCCTCGTCATCCTGCTGCTCCCCATCATCGGCATGATCCTCTGGTTCATCCTCGGCAAAAAATCCTAACCCCCACCCCCCCCCCACATAACCCCCGCATAAATCTCGCATAACCATCGCATAACTCTCGCTTGTTGCTGCCTACAGCATGTTCCCCGCATGTCTCACGTGCGCTGGCTGTGTGTTGGTCACGCGTATACACGTGGGTGGGGGTGGTGGGGTGAGTGGGGTGAGTGGGGGGTGGGGGGGGTGGGGGTGGGGGGGGGGTGCCTGCATGATTCTGATCCGTATAATCTGATCATGATTGAACTCACGCGCACCGTGCGCTTTTGCTTAAACGATGATCCGCAGCACGCAGTGCCACCTCGGCACAACACGTTTTCTGCCTGGCCTCCCATGCGCGGATTGGGGCGGTTTTATCAAGTCCATGTCACCTGTGCTGGCCAACCCGATCCCAAAACGGGCTACTTCCTCAATATCAAGCACATCGACACCGCCTTTCGCAATCATGTGCTGCCCAACTTGAACCAACTGATTCATCACAATCATGCCAACGCGAATGCCAACGTGTCCGACACAACTCCTAAGAATACCGCGGGTAATTCTGCGGATATTCCCATGGGCAATTTGTTGCATACCATGCTTAACCAATTGCAAAAACCCTTGCATGATTCGGTCGTCAGCCTCGCGTTTGAACTCACCCCGTTCTATAGTTTGACCATGCACGCGACTGATCCCAAACATATCACCATCCGTCAACAATATGATTTTGCCGCAGCCCATCGACTGCATGTGGCCGACCTGTCCGACGAACAGAACCGCGACATTTTTGGCAAGTGCAACAACCCCTCGGGCCATGGCCACAACTATCGCGTTGAGGTGGCGGTCATCTGTCCGATCAACCCGGATGGCAACGTGTTTGATGTTGAACAACTCGACGCGGTGGTCGATGAACACGCGATCGAAAAACTCGACCACAAACATTTGAATTGCGACGTTGCCCAGTTTGCCGACTTGAATCCCTCGGTCGAAAACATCGCCATGGTGATCTACGACATGTTGCACGACCCGATCGCGCAGCTATGCATCAGTAACGGCCACAGCAACAGCAAAAATACCGAGGGGCAAAACGCGGGCGGATTGGACGAGATCCGCGTCTGGGAAACCGGCAAAACCGTTTGCACCTATCGCGGGTAGCGGGCTACGGACTGGCGGATAGGGTGGGAGGTAGCGGGGTGAAGTGGGGGGGGGGGAGTGGGGGGGTGGGGGGGATAACCTGTACGGCATCGAGTCGTACGCGTTTCAATCTCGATCATGTTTTTATAAAAGTAAGACCACGTGCGGTATTGCCGTTAGGTAAGGTGGGTTAAGCGCAGCGAACCCACCAACACCGTTTTACCCTCAACGTCATTTTTGGTCATTCGTGGCCATGGATGGTGGGTTCGCTCGTGGCGCGAGCTTAGCTCACCCTACGCGCTAGGCGCCTCGGCGGCGCATCATCGCGCCCGTGGCGGTCATGGCGAACAGTACGATCGACGTAGGCTCGGGGATGGACGTGATGCTGTCGAGCGTGAGCACGATATTGTTGCCACCGCCAGCCGTGTAGTCGATCAAAAACCCGTACTGGTTCAGCCCGAAGCCAGCAAAGATGGATGTCCCCTGATTGAACTGGCCGGTGATGCCCGCAGCGCTGGTGAGGATGGTGAACGTGTCGCCGATCTCGCCTGCAAAGCCCAAGACTAAGTCAAGGTCGGCATCAATCAAGTTAACCGCGCCCGTACCTTCGGAGCCGGACTGGACAATGATCTGGTCGTACTCGCTGCCTGCGGTAGTGCCGAACAGTTCGATTTCGATGTCACCGCCATCGACGGAGTAGCCGTGGATGATGGTGGTTGTGCCAGGCGAAGAACCGGGTGCGATGCGTCCGCCTTGCTGGGCGAAGATGGCGCCGAGGTCGATGTCGCCATTGCTCTCGATTTCACCGCCGGCGAAGTTGAACTGGCCGCCGGGTAAAACCGTGAGCGGCGATTCCAGTTTCAGGAGTCCGCTGTTGAAATTGACGATGCCGCCGTTGCCGATGAGCAGGCCGGCGAACTGGCCCGTCTTATCGGTGACGGTTCCGCCATTGATGTTGATGGTCCCGCTGCCGTTGTTGATTCTTTCGGTGGCGAGCGTGGTGCCGGCGCCGACGTTGACGATCGACCGGGTTCCGTTGCTGCTGCCGATGTCAAGAACCCCAGTGGAATACTTGGATCCGGCGTCGGCAAGGGTCACGACGGTATCGGTGCTGTAGGAATCGATCTCGTTGTAGGAGTTGGCCATGTCCATGTGGCCGCCCTGGGTGATGTTGAGCGAAGCCTCTTGTCCACTGGAATTGCCGATCGTGACGTAGCCCGAGTGGCCGCCGTCTTGCAGACGTGAGCCGGCGCCGGTGACGTTGATTTGTCCGCTTCCGCCCGCAAAAGCCCCGGCCCCCACGCCTTGCTGGGTCTCTAAAACGCCGCCGTTGAGGACGTTGAGTGTGCCGGTGCCGCTGCCGCCGATGAGGGTTCTGGAGGCGCTGGTGACGACGTTGGTTCCGGCGCCGCTGACCTCGAAGGTGCCGACCCCGTTGCTGGATACGCCGAACTGGACTGCACCGAGCGTGCCTTGAGCGCCGCCGGTGAATTTCAACACGCCGGTGCCGCTACTGCCGACGTAATAGCCGGCATCATTGATCATGGTTCCCGTGCCGTCGGCATTGATCTCGCCATGGGTACCTGCATTATTGCCCAACTCGGATTGCCCGCTAGCGATGATCTGGGCGCCGGCGGAAAGGTTGAGGATGCCCGTGCCACCGGTGGCGCCAACGCCAAGTTGGGTGATGCCGAAAATGCTCGATCCGGTGCCGGTGATGTTGATGGTGCCTGTGAATCCTGGGTTGTACCCTGCGTAAATGGAAGTCTGGACGCTGGACCCGCCGTCGACGTCGAGCTGGCCGTCAGCCGTTTGAGCCAGGTCGAGAAAGGCAGGATTCCAGGGGTTGTCGGGATCAGTGCCGCTGTTGTAGTGCGTTGATACGTCGCCGGAGGTGGAGATGGCGGCGTGGGTGATCGACGACGCCGAGACAGCGACCAAGCCGGTGAACGCGAGTATAACGGTATGCGATTTGCCTGGGTTCAACACAGATCGTTCCTTGTGATTGTGTGTTTGTTGTGTTCGGGGTTTTTGGGATTCTGGGCTATTTGAATGATCAAAGGCGACGCAATCGGGGCACGTTGACGATACGCGCGATAGCTTATTTGGGTGCGGTGGTATGGCAAGACCTGGCGTCGGCATCTTACCGGTGTGCGCGGCGTCGGTTGAACACGGCCAATCCACCCAGCGCCAACAATGCCGCCGACGCGGGCTCGGGGATAGCGGTAAAGGTGGCCCATTCCGTAATGGAGCCGGTGCTTGCAAAATTCGATGTCGCGTTTGCCGTCGCCGCAGCCACATCAAAAGTAAGCGGGTTGAAGCTGCTGCGACGCAGACGGGCGATATTGATGGTGGGTGAGCTCGATTGGTCGTACGGGATGAAGATATCGAACGGCCGCGAGGTAAACGAAGACTCAGCATCGACGCCAAGCGCTTCGATCGCAGCTTCGATCGCTACGGCACCGGCCAGCGCGTCAGTTTGTGTGGTGAAGGTGATCGGCGTCACAAGGGCGGTGTACTGACCGCCATGGGAAAAATCGACATCATACGTCTCGCTGCCAACGACCAGCCCGGTGATCTCAGCGATGCGGAAATCGCCGTTCGGAGCGTCTTCGAAATGCACGATCGCTGCCGGGGCCGTGGTGCCAAACGCCAGGCAAAATATGGCTAACAGGGCTGCCAAGACTCTCAGGCCAATCCTTTTTCGTGTCTCCATTTCTTTCGTATCTCCTCTACAAGACAACTTAAAAAAATGCGTAAAACTACTGTGGCTGGTTACACCATTTGCACGTTAGTGTAAATGGTCAGAGCGTCACCTGCAATACCGACGATGTTGGTCCGATGCGGCGGCGTCGGCGATTAGGTAAACCGATCAGTGGAGCGATAGCGGAAAGCAATAGCAGTGCGGAAGCGGGTTCAGGAATGGCGGCGGTGTAGTTGTAGGTCACCGCGACGTTGCCGCCGGTCACGCTGAGTAGCGCGGTGTCGGTGCCCAGTGTGCTGCCATCAAGGTTGCCGCCGGTCAAGCTGGACATTTCGAGCACGACGGTGCCGGTGCCAATAGCACTGGGAAGAATCCCGGACACCAAACCGCTTGATCCGGAAAGGCTAAATGGTGCCGAGACGGGTGAGCCTGGGCCGCCACCGCTGCCAGTACCGCTGCCAGCACCGGTAAAAGACGTGCCATCGAAGTAGACACTGGTGCTGGCCCCACCGCTGATGCTGCCGCCCGTAGGTCCGGCCGTGCCTGTGATCAGTAAACTGGCGTTAAAGCTGACATCGGCAGAATCCAGCGTGCCCAGTGCCGGATCAAACTGGTTCACATTGAACGAAAACACCGTGATCGGTTGATTGAGAAGGTTTTGATCAGTCGGCCCCAGCAAGTCAGCCGCAGGCACCACGAAGTTCTGCACAATCGTGTCCGCGTGGACGGATGCGGGGGCAAGGGTGATACTCAAAATAATGCTCAAGCCAAGGGCCCACAGCATGGCAGGCAGTTGTGAAACGGAACGAATCATGTCATTTCTCCAAGGGTTTAATACGAGGTCACGGGCTGACCGTTTTGGGTTCGGTGATCTAAAAATATAGCGTTTCATTGGCAAGCGTTTATTGGCACATGACGACGGGCCACACGACCGCCGCGACGACGCAGCATGGCACCCGCGCCAGCCAATCCCAGAAGGGCCAGCGATGTGGGTTCAGGCACGGAAACAGGCGTGGCATCGATGCTCATGAACAAGGCTCCAGTGGTGCTGGACCAGCCGCCGCCATTGTTGAATGACTGTGCATGTCCGTCGGCGATCGACCAGCCATCGACTGACGCGTCGCTGCCCGAATCAGTCACGCGCCATCTAAAATTGTTGGAGTTGGTGGGTGTGCTCACGTCATCAGCGTCGGCCACCACGAAATAGGTCGTCGTTGGCGACAGGCTCACGCTTGCGGCGGTGTACGCATAATCGCCGTCCGCAAAAGGATTGCTGTTACCCGTCAGGGCCGAAATCAAGGTGCCGGGCAATCCGCTTGAATCCGAATGCAAGGTCACCACGAATCCAGCAGGCACCCCCGATCCGGCACCCATGCGAAGCGACACACTATTGAGGGTATAGCCATCCGGGTTGGCACCGGTGGTGAAGGCACCCCCCCTGGTGATTGGCCCACCAAAGAAAAGCCCAACACTACCCGAACCGTTAATCGTCTGGTCAAAATTGCTGACGATCGCGTCAGCATGAACGGCGGTTGAGACGAATAGAGCGAACAGGGCGATCGCGGCAAAAGTGGCGGTCAAAATGAATCGTGGCATGGAAGTAATCTCCTCGTATGAACGAATGCGATCTACGGTGATCGATTGCAAAAAACGGTGAAAAATGCGGCGAATAAAACGCGGCGATAAAAACGCTTCGAAAAATGGCCCGAATATAGCCTGAAAACAGCCCGTAAGGTTTCACCCCAGCCGAATCAGCCAGCCCGTGAAGCCATATGACGTGTCGAAATCCGCGGTAAAACCGGATTTGTTCCGTTGAAAAAACACAGCACCAACGCCAGGGTTGGTTGACGTGCGAACGGATCGTAGTGGGTTGCGCGGTTGGGCGACAGTACCAAATATGATGTTTTTTAAGAGTTTTTCACCGATGCCGCGGTGGATGAGATGATGAGGTGGCATGTGGGAGGTGAAGGGGGGCGGGGGGGTTAAGTGGGGAAGAGGTGATGAGGGTGGTGGGGGTAGTGGTGGGTGGTGGTGGTGGGGGGCGTGGGGGGGGGGGAATAAGGCGGGCAAGTGGGCCCGTCCTACGTTTGATGTGGGTTATATGGATTCCATTAATTTCTCGTGCGTGATTTCCCGTTAGCCGTCGCCCTTGGGCGGCGCGCGTTGGGGGGCAGGGGATTATTGACGGTGACGCGCCGCCCAAGGGCGGCGGCTAACATTGGAGTTCTAATCGGGGTCGATAATATATCCCCCACATCCCCGCACGTGCCTACGCGCTGCGGCGGCGCAACATCACGGCCGTGCCGGTCAAGCCCAGCAGTGCCAACGATGTGGGTTCAGGGATGGCGGTGGCCAGTGTGAAATTGCCTGTGCTGCCATCGGTCAGGATCGCACCGTAAAAGGCTGAGCCGTCAGCGAATATGCCGCTGAGGACTCCTGTGCCATCGACCCCCAAGTCGAGAACGCCCAGGCCCACGGGCACACCATCCAGAAAGAACGAGTGCCCATAGATAAAGGCCTCGCTCGCATTCAAGAGGTCGATGGTCAACTGGTCGTTCTGAAACTCGCCGCCCGACAGGTGCAGCACAGCGTCCCTTCGCGCATCGATTTCGATAGCGCCCTCGAACTGTCCGCCTGAAATATTGAGCATATCACCATTGGCCCTGGCGTAACCGAGGAACATGCTGGCTTCGCCGAAGGTGCCGCCCGTGACGGTCACCAGCGACCCGGGGTCACCAAACCTGAAACCTCCCGTTTTAACCTCGAACTGATCGAAGTCGCCGCCGGAAACGATGAAGTTTCCGCCGCCGTCGACGTTGCCGACTGTTATCTCGGCATTATCAAACGTCCCGCCGGAGATCTCGACGCTTTGGCCACTTCTGTCGTCTAAGAACATCGTGCTGAACTCGCCGCCTGAGATGATGGTCGTCGAATCGAGAACATGATCGGCATAACTGGAGTAAACATCGATGTAAGGCGTACCTGTAAAATCGCCGCCTGAAATGTTTAGCAATTTGCCGCCGTAGATTGCCGCGAACTCGTTAAATTCCCCGCCAGAGATGTGGGTCTCGGATGTCGTCCCGATGCTGTAGCTATGGACATAATCGTTGAAGGTTCCCGAACTGATGTTGATCGTGCTCTGAGCATAGGAATGGATCTTCAGTTCATCGTTGAAGTTCCCGCCCGAGATATTCAACTGGGCATCGGTGCCCGAGTTGTCGTTCAGGACAATCCCTCCTTTCGCGAATTCGCCCCCAGACAGGTTGACCTCACTGCTCCCGTCGGCATTGATAGTCAGAGTGCTGTTGTCGTAGCTCAAGCCGTTGTAAACGCTCGTGTCGAGGAGGAAGGTGTCGCCGATATTCCCCCCGCCGGGGACGACGTTAACTGTGGTCGCATTGGAGATCGTCAGAGGATTGCCAGCCTGATTGGTATTGATGATGTGGGTGCCGCCGTCGTTGTAACTCACCGCGAAGGCCGGCCCACTGCAAAGCGTCAAGGTGGCGAGTGTGGCGAATAGGCGTGGTGTCCTGGAATTGTTCATGGATCTTTCTCGGTTCTTTCTTGGTTCTTTCTCGGTAGCGGGCAACAAATAGCAGGCAATAAACCGGGTGCAAAGCGAGGCATG
This sequence comes from Phycisphaerae bacterium, assembly GCA_030426385.1. Taxonomy (GTDB): domain Bacteria; phylum Planctomycetota; class Phycisphaerae; order Phycisphaerales; family Phycisphaeraceae; genus JAUHYI01. Next base: position 2,547 of record JAUHYI010000071.1, on the reverse strand, counting down.
TCGCGCGTCGCTGCCCGATCGTAGAGGACCAGGCACCATCGCCATAGCCCCAAATCAGGAATTTCTGGGTTTTTTTGAGAATTTTTGCCGATTATGCCGACACCCGGCACGAACCGACGGACTCGCCTGGGTTTGGGGGGTTTGGGGGTTGGGGTTGGGTTTGGGGCTGGCTCGCACTCGTCATCGTCTATATATTAGATGGTGGAACAAACAATCCATGCCAAACAAATCCGATCAGAACGATGCGACCCCATCCATCCCGCAGGACGATGCGGTGCTGCTCGTGGAGATGATGGCCCAGATCGCTACGCATCCGGGCGATCATCTCGACAAGAAAAACTTGCTGCTCGATCGATTGTGTCAGTTGATCAAGGCTGAGCGATGGAGCTGGGCGTTCAACACGTTCGACAAGCAAGGTGGAGCACGCCACGCTGGCACCTTGCAAGGCGGGTTCACACTCGAGCAAGCTGAGAATTTAGCGGCTTGTGCTCATCACCCGGTCAGCAATCGCACCTATGCCCCGACCTATCAACGAATTTTCCGCGAGCGCATCCCCATCACCGTGCGCTTGGAAGATCACCCCGGCTATGACGAATGGCGACAAAGTGAAGCAGCGCAGCTAGCCGCCCAGGCAGGCATCGGCACGTTCGTCTCGTCGGTCTGTGCCGTCAACGACACCGCGTCCAGTTCCGTCACGTTATTTCGTTCACCCGGCCAACCCACATTCACACAGCGCGAACGCGACATGCTGCACATCATCATGCGCGGCGTCAGTTGGCTCCACCGCGAAGGTTGGCCCGACGATTGCCAGGTCGAAAGCACCGTCGAATTGCCGCCCAGTCATATGGTCGTCCTCACCCTGCTCATCAAGGGCTATTCCCGCAACCAGATCGCCGAGGCCCGCGGACTCTCAATCAACACCGTCAACGCCTACACCCAACGCATCTTCACTCATTTCGACGTCCGCTCTCAACCCGAACTGATGCGCCAATTCCTGCATGGCCAGACCCTGACCGACACCAACCACGCCTAAAAACGCCAGACGCCAGACTCATTTTTTGGCGATTATTTTCTCGTAGGGCAAACGTGCACGGCCTATTTTTCACTTTTTCATAAAAAATCGTGATTCCCTATATATTTCCTGACGCATCACCGCTACTTTAGGACTTTAATGTGGCAAGGTACGGCCACCGAAGTGCTACGAAGTACCACACAGGCCACAGGTCACAGCGCGTCACGCTTACCCGATTTATTCGAATCGTGAAACGCCAGCCCCAGGCCTCAGGAGCAGGAAGCAGAAAGCAACAATCAATATATTGCGCGTAAAATGTCGCGCGCCATCAGACCAGTCCGCCGTGTCCCGGACCATCGGGATTAAAGCGTTTGGCACTATTCCCGGCCTAACGATATTCGCGCTCAACTGGCCCATTAAGCGGCGACGCTGGGTTTGGAATACTTCAACCCTAAAATCGCCAACACCCCAACTCGAATTATTACACACCTATCCAGGAATCTCTTATGAATCGCGTCTTGCAATCGACCCTGCTTACCCTCAGCCTGATGCTGGTACTGACAGCCAGTCAGGCTTTCTCACAAATCACCATCACCTCGCGCGAAAGCAGCTACGATCTGGACATACAAGCGAACGCGAACGATGATTCCCAATCAGACAGTGCCGCCGAATCGCTGACTGATCTCACCGGCGGATTCAGTGATTCACCCAGTCTCCTGATCACGGCCCACGGCTTTGAAGATGACAAATCTGCGGACGCCCAGGCTGAAATCTTCGGGGACATTAGCCACAATGTCACACTGACCGATAGCGACAACGTACTAAACGTCTACATAAGCAACACGCTCAACAGTACGACCTCGGTTAATGACCCAGACTTCCTGGGTAGCAATGCCTCGGCTGATTCCAACGTGTCGCTGGTACTCGAATTCGCCGTACCTCTACAGGGAGCTGTATTCGATCTCGATGCCACACTGATTACAGGTGGCTTTGGCATGCAATTGTCGTTGCAACTGTTAGGCCCCAGCGGCCAGGTGTTCCAGTATGACCCAAACGATCTTCCAACCCTCACCGGCGAAATACTGACTGCTGGCGACTATACCCTCGAGGCGATCATGTGGGGAACGCTCACCGCAGACCCCAACCATCCCGAAGCAAACAACGGTGCTATGGTCCGCTATGACTCCGGGGATATCGAAGCCAACTTCACCGTCACCTCCAATAGCATTCCCGAACCCGCGACGGCTGTACTGCTCGCACTCGGTGCTTTCTCGCTCAGCCAACGACGACGCGCCAATGTGTAGGCTTGAAATGTTCATCCATGAAACGTGGATGCATCACGATCGCCAACGACCGAACTAATTCGGATACCCAAAATTTCCAGCGCATGATCCCCCCCCGATCCCCCCGTTAGCCGCTGCCCTTGGGCAGCGCGTGTCACGGAAGCCTCAGCATGAGTATGGGCGTGGGCATGAGTGTGGGTGTGCCCTATGTTCTAAAGCGTGTTGCGTCATTTGTGACCGCATCGCAATCCG
>JAUHYI010000070.1 GCA_030426385.1 Phycisphaerae bacterium | reverse complement strand
GCACAATACATGGGCATGGAAACAGCTCCATCACCAGTCTGGCTCAGTCGTACGGATTACGATAAATACTCGCGTGTAGTTTTTTATTAGCTCCCGGTGAATACCGGGAGTTTGTGTGAAGGGAAATTTGAGGCCGCGCGAGTTTATTGGGATGGGTATCAGTCATTCGGTGCCTCATTCCTCATCGCATGCCCCCACCAGACACGTACACGTTTTCAAGCTCACACAATCCCCACTCTCACCCTCTGGCACTTTTCGCTCTTAGCCGTCCTTCTGACTCCATGCCTCCCACCCTTGCCCTTCGTTGGCATACCTCTCTCTGGCATTTTGTACGCCTGGGTATTTATCGCTCAATCCCCACCCATCCGAGTCGTGAAAACCCGGGCATGTCGCGTGTCCGAACCGGCATCAATCGCCGTCGTGTTTATATTTTGTTCGATAATTATTTTTGTTGTCGATACGCTTGATATCCTTAGAATCAGGTTGATTGTCGCCGATCATCGCTTATGATGAGAGTGTGACAATTTGATAAAACCACAAGCGTGGTCGCCCGCCTGATCCATTTATTCATTCCCTCCTTCTCCTCGATCAGGCACCCCAAGCCCCCACCATGCCGTTCAATTCGAGCGGCCATGAGAGTCGGCTTCCTACCTGCGACCCGTTGGCGTCAGCCCCCTGCCGCAGCCAGTAGCCTCAGGTTTGATGAAAGACAGACAGGCTCGAACGGCTCGGGCCGGCACTCGGCTGCAAACGGCATTCGGCATCGGCTGATCCGATCAGCCACCGAGCGTGTGACGCGCATGCGAAAATGAGAGTGTGAGAGTGAGACTTGGGACTTTCCCCACGCAATGGCACAACCTGATCAACCCGATCAATCTGCACGCCTCCATGCGACTCTTTAATCCGGGCCAATCAGGAGCCCCCCCCACCGCCTCCCACTTACCCTCACAACGCCCTCCCCCACGCCCACGCCGACTGGTCACGAGCTGATCACAAATTGACGCCAAGCCTGAAATCTTGAAACCGTACAGCCATGCTGTCGCGCCGTCGCATTTTGCGACCCCCCCCACGCCCCCCTCGGGCTCAGGCCTTACTTCGATCAATGGTTCACAGCCCCCCGTTCGCAGACACCCGACCGTTTACAGACCGGCGTTTCGTCACCGTTCCTTATACAGACTGACTACCCCAGAACGACAGACTGATTCACCCCAAGCAACCGACTGAGTAATCTACCATGGCCGATTTGGACGACAATTCGAAACTCAAGGCGATGCGTGGCCAACGCGTCGGACGCATTCTCCGCAAAATGGGCAAGCTCAATCGCGAGCGACTCCAGGAAGCACTCGATCTTCAGAAAACCCGTCGCATCCCCGTGGGCCAACTGCTCATCGAGCTGGGCTACTGTGCTGATGAAGATGTCAACCGTGCCTTGGCCATTCAGGCGGGCATGGATATGTTCGACCTGACGGATTACGAAATCAAAGAAGCCGTGATCAAAACCATCCCCGCGGAAACGGCGATGGCGTATCAGATCCTGCCCATTCTTTTTGACAAAGAAACCAACACCATCACCATCGCCCTCAAGGACGCGAGCAACTTTCGCGCGATTGATGACCTGCGCATGCTCATGGGCTTCAACGTCAAGCCCGTCGTCGCGAAAAAAGAACTGGTCGAAAAACTTCTGCAAACCCATTACGGCGAAGGCTCGGGCTCGATGGGCGATCTGATCAACGAGATTGCCAACGACGACAAGCTCAATGAATTGCAGGATCGCGGCCAATCGATCGACCTCGACGCGCTCATCGATGCGGCTGAGGACAGCAAGGTCAAGCGCCTGCTCAACCTCGTGCTCATGCAATCGATTAAAGACCACGCGTCGGATATTCACCTCGAGCCTTTCGAAGATGAATTCCGCATGCGTTATCGCGTCGATGGCCAGATGCTCACCATGGTCCCGCCCCCCAAACATTTGGCGTTGCCCATCGTCAGTCGTATTAAGGTCATGGCCAATCTCGATATCGCGGAGCACCGCATCCCGCAGGACGGGCGAATCGAATTGACGGTCGGCAATGAGCCGGTCGACCTGCGTGTCAGCGTGTTGCCTACCATGAGTGGCGAGTCGGTCGTCATGCGTATTCTCGATCGCTCGAACGTGAGCCTTGATCTTAGTGCTGTTGGCATGCGGCCCGACGACCTGGCCAATTTCCGACAACTCATCAGTAAGCCAAACGGCATCGTCATCGTCACGGGCCCCACCGGCTCAGGCAAAACCACCACCCTTTACGCCGCACTCAACGAACTCAACACGCCCGACGTCAAGATCCTTACCACCGAAGAGCCTGTCGAATATCCGATGGAAGGCATGTGCCAGGTGCCGATCAATCCTGAGGTCGACATGACTTTCGCTGCGGCATTGCGTAGCTTTTTGCGACAAGACCCCGACATCATTCTCGTCGGCGAAACCCGTGACAAAGAAACCGCAGGCATCGCCGTCGAAGCCGCGCTGACCGGCCACCTTGTGTTTACCACGTTGCACACCAACGACGCAGCGGGTTCGATCGCACGTCTGCTCGACCTGGGCATTGAATCATTCATGATCACCGCCACCATGGTCGGCGCGCAGGCCCAACGTTTGGTCAAACGCATCTGCGATAACTGCCGTTACGAATATGAAATTACCGAACAGGAAATCATGGAGCTCAACCTCGATGAAGAAACCACACGCGGTCGCAAGGTCTTCCGTGGTGGTGGATGCGATTTCTGTAATGGCACCGGCTATCGCAAACGTACTGGTATTTTCGAAATTTTCCTGCTCGATGATGAACTCAAACAAATGATCATCGACGGGGCTTCCACGCAAATGCTCAACGACCGGGCTCGCGATAAAGGCATGAGCACCCTCCGCGACGCGGGACTCCAAACCGTTTGGGAAGGCACCACAACCACCGAAGAACTCCTCAACGTAACCCTATCCTCCTAACCCCCCACGCCCCCCCCACGTTTCCCTCGCGCGATTGATGGCAACTGGTCACAGATAACACAAAACCCGTAACCCGTTTCACAACACACGACTCACGCAACCCGACTCACGACACACGCATTCTCAAAACCGCTATTAGACATCCGAAATCAGAATTCCCCCTCGGAGCCCTGCCATGCCCACCTTTCAGTACGAAGCACTCAACGAAGCCGGCAAACCACAACGTGGCAACGTCTCTGCCACCAGCAGTGATGAGGCCATCGCCCAAATTCGCAAACAGGGTTTGTTTCCCACCTCCGTGCGCGAACAGAAGGTCAAAAAGAAATCCAAATCAGGCGGCAAAGGTGACGCGCCACGCGGTTCCGATGGTGCCAGCAAAAAGAAGATGGGTGAGATCACCATCAACATCGGCGGCGTCAGTACCAAGGTACTCACCACCTTCACCCGCCAGTTCTCCACATTGCAGGACGCAGGCCTCCCCATCCTGCGCTCCTTGGCGATTCTGGAATTGCAGCAAAAACCCGGCCTGCTCAAAACCATTCTGCGCGGCGTACACGATGATGTCGCCTCCGGGGCCACCCTCTCGGACGCTATGGCCAAACATCCCAAAGCCTTCGACATTCTCTACACCAAAATGATCGCCGCCGGTGAAGTCGGCGGTGTGCTCGACATCATCCTCCAACGCTTGGCTGACTTCATGGAAAAAGCCGCCAAGCTCAAACGGCGTATCGTCGGTGCCATGATCTATCCCGGCGTCGTCTTGTCCGTTGCGGGTCTGATCGTGACGGCCATCATGATTTTCATCGTGCCGCAGTTCGAAAAAATCTTCGAAGACTTCGACACCGAATTGCCCACCATGACCAAGGTCCTCATCAACTTTTCTAAATGGCTCGGCGGTCGCCTCCATCCCGATCAGATGATTCCCGGCCTGGTCTGGGTGCTTTTCTCGCCCTTCATTATCTTTTTCACGCTCAAGCTCATTCGCAAAAGCGCCTCCGGCAAAGCGATCATGGATGCTATCTTTTTGAAGATTCCAGTCGCGGGTCCGTTGGCACAGAAATCAACCATCGCCAAGTTCACCCGAACGCTGGGCACACTCGTCAGTGCAGGCGTACCCATCCTTGAATCAATCACCATTACCCGCGACACCACCGGCAACTTTATCTACCGCCGTGCCCTCGAGCGTGTGCATGATTCAGTGCGTCAGGGTAATAGTTTCGCCGAGCCCCTGCGACAAGCCAAAGTCTGCGATGCGATCGTCGTCAACATGATCGACGTCGGCGAGGAGACAGGCGACCTCGACAAAATGCTCATCAAAATCGCGGACAACTACGACGAAGAAGTCGACGTCATGGTCGCCTCACTGGTGAGTCTGCTCGAACCGATCATGGTCGTCCTCCTTGGCGGCATCGTCGGCTTCATCGTCATCGCCCTGTTCCTGCCCCTGGTGAAACTCATCCAGTCGGTGATGTAAATAACCTCATTTTTTCAATCACGGCCATTGGGAATTAAACGCATGCATGCCACGCACCTACATCTTCACAACGATAGGCCACACCTCGCCTCTGGCTTTTCCATTATCGAACTCATGGTGGCAATCGGCATCATCGTTATTCTGGCTGGCATCACCATTGTGGTTGCCTCCAGCATGCGAAAAAATTCTGAGTCACGTGAAACCGAAATCATTCTCGCGACTTGCCTCAGTGCTTTAACAGAATACGAAGTGCAAATGGGTGGCCGCCTGATGCACGACGATACACCGTCAACCATCACGCCTGTATGGTCCGGCGCGTTTGTCACGGGTAGCGACACCGTTTACACCTACGATGATACTGCGGTCACGATACCCAATATCACCATCGAACGATTCGTTTACGCGGCCACCCAGCAACCTGAAGCTGAACGGAACTTGAGACCTCTTGAAAAGTATGAGGCACTGATTGACACCGAAGGTGATGGCCTGACGGAAATTGTCGATGCTTGGGGCACGCCGATTTATTTCGCTGCAAAAATTGTTAAACCCGCCGACGCCACCTATGGCTTAGATAGCCGCCTGAGCATTAGCCGTGACCCTGTATTTGTCTCTGCTGGGCCTGATCGATATTTCGGGGATGTCAACAATTTTGTTGACGAAAACAACGACGGCAACAATGACGACGCCGACAACCTCTACAGTTCGGAGGTGAGATAACATGCCAAGTTCACGCCATGCGACACTTTTTCATTGCCCACGATCATTCGGTTTTACTTTGCCTGAATTGTTGGTTGTCGTGGCGATTCTGGTCTTCGTCATGCTCGCTGCGTTCCCTATCATCGGCAGCATGCGACGCGACCTGGCTGTCTCCACAGCCACCAACACCGTCTCGGTCACCGTCGCCGCAGCCCGTGCTCACTCGACCAAACGCGTCATCACCGGCAACATCAATTTCAACACCAGCGGCACGGGTGGACCTAACTATTCCACATTGCCATGGGGTGGGGCCGCAGCATTATTCTGCCCAGGCGGCGAAGTGCGCATTGTCGAAGCATGGGAATCGGCCGAGGATCAAAACGGCGACCCTTTAGCCACCTATAAATATGCTGACATCACCGACCCGAATTACCTCGCGCCGTCCTATGGGTTTTTCGATGTCGAGTCATTCGATTACGTTCAAATGCCCGACACCTCCGGCGTGGTCGGGGTTTACCGTAACGGCGGCAACCTTGAACTGATCTCGCCACCCTTCGCAGTGCGTTTCACCAACGACGGTAACCTGGTCACCCAAGGGCCTGACAATCGCACCTACGCCGAACCCGAAGGCTGGGTTTACTATCCCAAGTTAGGCGAAATTAAAACCACGCCGCCCACTTACAATCGCGGCGACACAAACGATGAGCGTTCCGAGGCCTCAGGCAATCCGAAATCATGGGCCAGTGATGCCGTCAACGATGCTACCGACAACCTCTCCCGAGAATTACCATTCACACGTATCGAGCCGGTCATTGGTGTGATTGTTTATAACCGCAGTGCTTTTGAAGGCGTCGTCAACACGCTCGGCTTGACCTCAATGCCCTGGTGGTTGGTTGTACCAACCGGTGATTCTGATTTCGATAACGCCGTTGTTGGCAATCCCGACAATATCGCCAGCGACGCTGTCCTTAGCAATGATGAAAAACTTGCCGCATGGCTGCTCAATAACAACAACGACGACGCCCGCATTCTGATGATCAACCGCTATTCCGGCGCGGTCATTCGTGAAAGTGACATCCGATGAAAAACAACCTCGTCCATATTCACGCGTCATACCGTGACCAGCACCAACAAGCTTGGCAATTGCCTGAACGCTCGCCAAACGTTCGCGGTGGTTTTACCTTGTTGGAAAACCTGGTCGCCATGCTCATCTTTTCACTCGGCCTGATCGCCATTGCAGGCATTTTTCCCAGCGCCATTCTGCTGCAACAGCGCACCATTGACGAAGTGCTCGGCCAAGCCAGCAAGCAACAGGTTGAGGCGATTGTTGATGCGTTGCCGGTCGACCTAGCGACCATCGACGGGGCCGGGGGCATGGCTCCCGATACTTATATACAGCCCTTGGTTCGCACGACTGCGATTGGCTCGCCAGGCACGTCCATTGTTCCCGACTGGGAAAGCACCGACGTCCGATCCATGCCGACAAGTATTTCCAATGCTGATCTGCGGGATTTTTACTGGGTACCGTTAGCACGACGCAAATATACGCCCAGCACCTCTTACCAGGATTTCGAGATTTTCATCTTTGTACTCAAGCGTCAGGATGGCGCCGAATACGATCGCACAGACACTTTACTACCCTTTTCTGCTGATGCCGGAATATGGGCCAATAACAATGACGACAACGCCGTCCCCGGCGTGCGCAGCCGGGAAGTCGAGCGCGACGTTTCTGACCCCTTCAATCGCACATTCATCATCGACCATGGCTTTACCGAAAACGACTTCGCCGTCGGCGACCTCATCGTCGACCAGTTTGGCAAACTCTACACCATCAACGAAGTTGATCCGGCCAACGACAAAATTGTTCTCAATTCCACCATCGGTGCTGACCCGCTTATCGCCTCACCTACGTTTCCGACTGAAATCTGGTACGCCCCTGCCCCCACCAACAACCCCGTGCTCGGCAGTCCGATTGTCGACGTCATCATCCTCACCGACGCGGTGCAACCATGATGCGATCTTTAATCCCCACAACATCGCCTGTCTTTCAACGCTCACGACGTAGCGTCAATACATCGCGCCAACGTGATGGCTTTACCCTCATGGAAATGATGGTCTCGCTGATCATTGCCGGCATCATGGTCGGCCTGATCTATGTCATTTTCAATAGCGTGACTCAGGGCGTTTCACGTGGCATTCAGGTCAGTGGCTTTATCCACAGTACGCGTATGAGCACCGACCAGTTCCACAAGGATTTCGAACAACTACTCGGCCCCGGCGATGTCGGTGCTGGCGACGCAACCGGGTTCCTCGTCATTCTCCAACATACTGAACCGGGCAAGATGCCTGACCCGGCGACTGAAAATACCGCACTGGACTTCACCGAAGACATCCGCCGCGATCAGATCAGCTTCATTCGGCTCGCGTATGACGATCGCACGAACCTTCGCTTGCACCCGTTGGCCCCGCTCTCGGAAAATAATTTCAGCAACGACATCCGCGCCGGCTATGCCCGCGTATGGTATGGCCACATCGCTCGACCCGGCTACACCGAAACCACACCCATGCACTCGACACTGGGGCGACAGGCACTGCTGCTGGCGGCATGGAATACTGATTACGCCGCCAGTTTGGCTGCGGTGCCTGTCCTTAATTCGCAATTGCCCGCTAGCCCACGTTTCGCCGGAGCCTATGCGCCGTTCGGCTCTGCCATGCCTCATGATTCCGTCGACATACAAAATGGCCCCAGTGCCGCGGTTTTATCCGAGGGTTATACCGATCTATTCATGCTCGTTGGCGCCGCCAGCGACTTCGGGATTGCCCCCACCGATCCGCATCCAACCCGCTATGTGCTCGACCTGATCAACAACGAACTGGCTGGGGCAGGGAGCAACTACAACGATTACCGCGAATTGGCCTATCGTTACACCTACGGCGTCAACCGCCTGCAAGCCGATGCTCAGCCCGACAACAGCGTCTCCAGTTGGCAAACCGGCCACAGCCACGCCGCGTTCATGGAAAACGTCAGCGACTTCATCGTGGATTTCGCGGCGGACATTGATGCTAGTGACCCTGGCAAGCCAGACGTCGATGTCGCTTCATCAGGCACCGATATAAATGGCATCGCTTATGCCTACCCTGGTGGCGGCATAAAATGGTATAGCCATTACGCCAACGACCCCACCACTGCAACTTTCGATTCGACTAAACCTATTACTTACACACCTGCAAGCTATGCGCCGTACGACGACGGCAGCACCACGCTTGAAGATGCCGACAGCACTCAACTAACCAACGCCACTGCCAGTTTCGTCTGGATGAACGACACCAACAATGGCGCGTATGTGGACTGGCCTTACCTGCTTCGCATTCGCTATCGCCTGCACGATAAAGCGGGACGATTTCGTTCCACAGACCCGGTGGCTGATTCACCGACCAACGGACGATGGTTTGAAATCATCGTGCCGGTCAATCGGCAATAACGCTTGATCCATGTGTCATACGCTTAATTTGTTCAACTGATTCCCGACCCCCAAACAAGGGAGGTGCCCCATGCCCAGGCTCATGCCAATCCATCACACGAATCGCTTGCAACGTTTCACCCGTCGTTTGCAAGGTCGATTCATGCGTACCACGCAAATCATCGCACCACGTCGCCACGGCTCGGCGCTGGTGCTGGCCGTCGCGGTGCTGGTGATCATCGCCATGATGGGCGTGGCCTACATCCAGGTCGCGCGCGTCGATCGCCGCACCACCGGCCAATCCTCCCAATACCTGCGTGATGATATCGTCACCCAGATCGCCTGGGCTTTGCAGGGTGATTTGCTCAATGCAAACCAAACATTTCTCGACCCCGACGCCACAGGCAACAGCCTCACCGGCGGCGGCGATGAACCCTACGATTTCCCATGGACCAACACCGCCACCAGTGGCTGGTGGATCGTCCCCAATCCTATCGATCCGACCGCCGCACCGCTAACGCCGGTCGGCGGCCCGGGCGATGATTCGTGGCTGGCCAGCAATGCGCCCACCGGCATCGTCGGCAGCGAGCAATGGCCCCACCTGACCAACCTCGCGGGCTACTACATCGAATACGACAATGCGACCGGAACTTTTCCTGGTGTTGATGCTGCGGGCTACCCCAACATCCAAACCGTCACCAACGGCGGAACCGCTGACCCAAACTATGACGATACCGACGACACCGGCATTGACATGACCGACGCCAATCTCGTCGATGCCGATGGCGATGGCTTTTATGACAGCCGCTGGATCTTCGCCCCGACGCCGGAGGTCAATGGCACGATTTACGTCGTGGCGATTCGCATTATCGACAACTCCGCGATGGTCAATGCCAATGTCGCCACAGCATTGAGCGATACCGCAGGCATGTTCACCGTCGCTGATGCCCCACGTTGGTGGTCGCCAGGCGAACTGAACCTGGCTGGTTTCGCCGCGTGGGCTGATCTTACGATTAACGGAACGAACAGCGGTGCGTTTGATTCCGAGCTTCAAGATTTACTCGACTATCGCCTGAACACCACGACGTCCATTCCCACCCCATGGGGCGTTGGTGCCATTGGTGAACGTGATTTCCATTGGTTTAATGGTGCTCGTAACTGGGATAGTTATACAACGCCTGTTGTTCCGGGAGTTACGCCTGCACGCACGGTCGGACCTACGTCGAGCATGGAAGCAGAATTTGAACTGCGTTACAAGAATTCTAATATCGATGGGCCAAACGTCACCACATTAGAAGCTGAAATGAGTTCGATGTTGACCCCCCACACCGAACTCACCGCCGAAGATTATTTCAACACCGACCCGGTCACCCTACCCGGCATGGGCAACCCGCGCCTGTGGACCACGGTGTTCAGCGGTTCCGCGCCTTTGCTGACCCCCGTCGCTGGCGAAGATATGCCAGGCCTGCAAATGCGTGTGGATCTCAATAATGCGACCGCATTGGAAATACGCGATGGTATCGAAAGCCTGTTGGGTGTGACATCGGTCACACTGCCAGCCACAGTCGCCAGCAATGCACAATTCGCGGCGCAATTTGCAGCCAATATCGTCGACTATCGTGATACCGACAATTTACTGACGCAGGTGGCAGATACGGCAGGGCCTACCAATTTCTATGGTTTTGAACGTTTGCCAATGATCGTCGAGGTCTATGCCGAACGCGATTACACGGGAGCAGATGATGGCAGCGGCAATGTCACTTGGGACTGGACGACCGCTGGGCCAACCCCATTTATGATTGAAATTTATAATCCCTATGCCGTCGAGATCAGTTTGGAAAATATTTACCTCGATATGGCTGACGGTGGACGCGAATTGTTGACAATACTCAATGGTGGCGTACTCACCCTTGATCCCAATCGCAGTATGGTGTTTTATGTGGGAACCGGGCCGGGTTTGTCGGGCACAATTGATGCTGAATATGACATCTCCGCATCAGTTCTGACTTGGCCTGATGCTGACTCACTGGAAAAAGAGATCGGTTTATATGCGTCCTATGGCACCACCATCCCCGGCACCGTCATGGGCACACCGTATAACAAATTCATTGTGCGCGGTATGCCCGATGGCGAATTGATCGCCTCTACCGACACCACTGCCGCCAATACGTTCGTCTGGAAACAATCTGCGATTGGTAGCGGTACGAGGCTGGATCATCTCACCTACCAGATGGCTGATACCGATGTGATTCACGAATCTCCGATCCGCAATACGCTCACCAACAGTACTACCATACCTACATTTGGCACCGATCCTAAGATAAGTACCGTCGCAGCCACGGCCGTGGTCGGTCAACTGCATCATCGTGATACCTCGATTCGCAGCAACGGCGAAATCATGATGATTCCCGTCTTCGGCCCTACCGATACCCATACGCTCGGCGAGCGTTGGGGCATGATCATCGGTGCGTCTGATCCTGATGAGTTTTTAATTGATCGAATGGACACTACAACGCTAGGTGCGGGCAACCTAGCCAAGGTGCCGTGGTGGGGATTGCTGGCTGAGCGATTCACCACGTTTGAACCATCGGTGAACCCGCTGGTCTATGGCACGATCAATCTCAATACCGTCCCGCTTGATTTGCTGGATTACATCCTGCCCATCCCTGACACTGGGGTACTCACTACGTTAAAAAACAGTATTAACACGTTACGTGGCACCAGCGGGATGGCATTTGTCCACGAATTGTGGGATGCCCCAGGGTTCGGCTCAGATATTGTAGACAACGCATTTTTAGATACGGACAAACCCATTGACTTTGATATCACCGACCCCGCCGCGCCTGGGATGGTAGACGGCATTGTTGACGATCAGGAAGAATGGTCCATGGTCACACGTTGGCTATCGCAGGTCGCATCGACACGTAGCGATACGTACACCGCGTTTATTCTGATCCATGGCTATCAGAACAACATGACCACACTGGTCGAACAGAAACGAATGATTGTGATATACGATCGTTCGACGATTACTGATGGATCGGAACTGCAAGTTGAGTTCTATGAAGATGAGGTACCCATTCCGTGAACGAATCAGCGGACGACCATCTGAACAGTGACGGGCTATTTGCGAAGATTGTGCGGGGGGAGATTCCTTGTCATCGGGTTTACGAAGACGAGCATGTGTTGGCGTTTTTGGATATTGGGCCGATCGCGCGCGGGCATGTGCTGGTCATTCCCAAGAAAGCGTATCGCACGCTCGATACGATGGATGATGACACCGCCGCAGCGGTGGGTCGGGTGTTGCCACGCATCGCGCGGGCGGTGATGACAGCGACGGGAGTTGGGGATTTTAATCTGTTGCAAAACAATGGCGAAGCGGCGGGTCAGGCCGTGGAACATGTGCATTTTCATATCATCCCCCGCCCCCCCCACATTCGTGACAACGCACAAATGAAAAAGGCGGCGACAGGTGGGGACGGTTTGCAATTCAATTGGCATGCGGGTGAGCTGGGATCGGATGACGCGATCGCGCTGCGTGATGCGATCGTGTCGGTGCTGTCGAGCAATGATAGGCCGTGAAAGGCGATGATCAAGCAATAAAAACCACAGAGGCAGAGGGGACCTGGCGGATGTCGTCCGCCGGCTGTGATGCGAAATGTGCGGCGATCGAATCTAGGTTTTGTTATAGATGGGTTTGATTAGAAATGGAGATGAGATGCGGCGCGTGTTCTGTGTTTTAGGAGGTGGACGTAGCCGACGATTTGCAGGCGAGGACGGGGGAAATGGGGAGAAAAGCGAGGGGAAAAGTGGGGGAAAAAGTGGGGGGGGGAATAAATTAACGGTGGTGGTCGATGGCATACCGATTTTACGGTGGGTGCATGCGCGGTTGTGTGGGGACACACTAAGCGGCAAGCGGCTGGGGGGAAATAGTTTTGATACCAGTTGGTTGGTGTTGGCACCGGAACAGGTGTTGCCAGCTGGTGCGGAGGTTTTCGAATCGATCGTACGTGATGACAAATCGTTTGGCGGGCCGATGCGAGCGATTGCGGGTTTGCTGGATAAGGCAGAGACTGATGATGAACTGGTGATCGTGGCGGGTGATATGCCGGGGGTCACATTAGATTATGTCGAACGATTGCGTGCGTTTGAAGGGGATGCTGCGATCGTGATGGGACAACATGCCGACGGTTTGGTCGAGCCGATGCCGGGCCTGTGGCGTGTGGCACAAGCGCGAGCGGTGATGGATGCGGCGCTGCGTGATGGGGTGCGTGTGGGTGGGTGCGTGGGACAGGGCGTGGAGGGGCCGAGCGGGTTGGTGGGACGAAATGGTGTTGGCGTGATTGCGATCGATCGTGATAGAGATCGTCAGGTGCATGTGAATATCAACACGCGCGCGGATATGGCTAGCGTGGGTGCGGCGTTGGGGGTTGTGGTGGATGGGTGATAGCGTCGTATTCGCAGGGGTATCCATAGCTGCGTGTTTTGGCAGGAAAAACGGGACGCTGCGCGTCGCCCGCTAAACAAGTGTCCGCTGCAAACGGAATCGATTCGCGCCAAGCCAAGCGGCCACCTATAACACGCCTTTGGTGCTGGGGATGGTGTCGCCGGTGATGGCGACGGCTTGGCGCAG
Organism: Phycisphaerae bacterium; assembly: GCA_030426385.1. GTDB lineage: Bacteria > Planctomycetota > Phycisphaerae > Phycisphaerales > Phycisphaeraceae > JAUHYI01. The sequence goes on along the minus strand of JAUHYI010000070.1, from coordinate 13,477 downwards.
GGCCCGGCCGAGTGCTTTGAAGATAGCCTCGGCGATGTGGTGTTCGTTACTGCCGTGAGGAACTTCGACGTGGAGGTTGCAACGAATGTTGGCCGACAGTGCGTTTAGAAATTCCTGGACGAGCTGGGTGTCGAACGTGCCGATTTTGCCAGAGAGTTTTTCCAGAGGCGTATCAAAAACTAACGCTGCCCGGCCCGATAGATCGACACTGACGCGGGCCAGTGATTCATCCATAGGCACTGATGCGAAGCCGTAGCGTTCGATACCTTTTTTATCGCCGAGCGCATCGGTGATCGCTTGGCCCAGCGCGATGCCAACATCTTCAACGGTGTGGTGGTCGTCGATGTGTGTATCACCGGTCGCGTCGATGGTGAGATTGAATCGGCCATGGCGAGCGACGTGGTCGAGCATGTGATCAAAAAATCCGACGCCGGTTTTGATCTGATAATCCGCCCCACTGCCATCGAGATCAATCGATAACGTGATCTGGGTTTCGTTGGTGTTGCGAGTGATGTCTGCGTGTCGTTTGGTCATGACGGGGTGGTCGATCTTGTGAGTGACTATCAAATCGGGGAATCAGGAATTCAGCGTGTCGAGTACATCGAGCAGCCGTTGGTTTTGCGCAGGCGTGCCGACGGTGATGCGCAGGGACTGATCGAGGCGAGGCTGTTTAAAATATCGCACGAATACATTGTTTTGCTTGAGGGATTCGTAGATCGTGGCCGCAGCGGGCGACGTGTTATCGGGCGCATCAGCGTTTGGGGCCGGTGGGGTTGTCAGGATGAAATTCGATTCACTGGGCCATACATGCCAATCGCGCGAACGCAGGGCGTCGGATAGCTTGGTCCGCTCAGCGATGACCGCTTGCCAGGACTGCGCAGCGGCGTCACGATTTTCCAACGCAGCGGTGGCCGCAGCCTGAGCAATGATGTCGGTGTTGAAACTATCCTTGGCCTTGCCCATCGCGGCGATCAGATTGGCGTGACCGATGGCATATCCAAAGCGCAGACCGGCCAGCGAATAGCCCTTGCTCAGTGTGCGCAGGATCAGGACGTTTTCACGTTGATCATCACGGACCAGCGGCAACGCATCGCGGCTGGCAAAATTCACATAGGCTTCGTCAATCAACAACACCGCGTGGCCTGCCAGTTCGTCGGCCAATTGTCGCAGCGCATCTAAATCAGCCAAACGTCCCGACGGCGCATGCGGGTTGACCACAAATGCCAATCGGCAATTCGCATCAATCACACGCTGCGCAAAATCGACGGGCCAACTAAAATCCTGTTGCAAAGGAATGCTCACCAAGGGCGTGTCGTGAATACCGGCCAACACTTCCATCAAGGAATAGCTTGGTATCCCCATGCCTACCCCCCCACTTTTTCCTCCGCTTGCCCTACCGTTTTCCTTGGTGCTGTCGATGTTGTCTGAGGTTGAGCTATTTTTTGCTGACGTTGAAAATGCGTAGCCGGTGGGTTTGCAGAATGTGGTCAGGGCTAAACGCAGCACTTCGTCACCGGCATTGGTCGCAATGATCTGGTCAGGTAGCAGGTTGTGGACGCTGGCCGCGGTTTCACGGAACCGTTTGGCATCGCCGGGCGGATAGCGTCGCAACTGTTCGCCAGTAATTGAAGCGACCGCCTCCAACACCGTGGGCGGCGGCGGATAGGGATTTTCGTTGGTGTTGAGTTTGACCACATGATCGGTGTCGGCGGGTTGTTCGCCGGGGACGTAAGGGTCAAGCCGTTGGATATTTTCGCGTTCGTAGGACATCGAACCGCACATGATCGCAGGTCATCAGGGCATGGTCAATGGGTGGTGAAACCGAAAATTCGTAATCGAGAGGCTGGATGAGAATGAGCGATCGAGCTTTCACGGTGGAATCGTCCGGCGGGCGAAAAATAGTATGGGGAATATGATTATTCCAGCTATTTCGTTGCCAGCGAGCGTGGCGATAACGTACACTAGTCGCATCATGAAACCCATCACCTGCTGGACACGGATGTTCATCGCGTTACTGATTGCCACAGTGATCGGCATGGCTGCGCCGAACGGACTGGGTCAGAATTACACCGGCAACGCGGATCAGGCCACGCACAACGCGGCGGTGTTTTTATTGAAATCAGCGGTGCGGACGGATCAACGGGGCGAGCAACATTCGATGCTGCTGGCGTTGCGTCAACTGCGTGATCCTGCGCTGAGTCCGTTGTTTGAACATCTGACGCACAGCAATCACCCTTCGTTTCAGATTCACGGCATCCTGGGTTTGGCCGAATCAAGTGCCAAACGTCAGATCGACCTGGTATGGCTAACCCAGATAACAGATCCAATGGTACAGGCCGAATTGGTCGCGGCAGCAATGGATAGTGATGTGCTCAACGATGAACAACTGATGCAGTTGTTGGGCTGGCCTGATCTGGATGCGGCGGTGCGCGTAATCGCGGCTGGGCCGTTGGTGTCGCGGGGCAAATTGCGTGATGGCCACGCATTGCAGGAAGCGCGAACCGCTGAAAACCTCGCGCGGCGTAGCATGGCGGCGTTGGTCTTAACGCAAATCGGTGATGCCTCGGGCCCGCGTTTGCTCGATGCACTCGATGAAAGTGACGACCCCAAACGGCCGTCGATTATTCAGATGATTCTGAAGTCTGCCATTCGTTATGAATTCGATACGATCGGACCATGGGCGACAAAATGGGCGAGTGATTCGTCATTGAGTCGCAAACTGCGCACGCTGGCATTGCAGACCAGCTTGCGTTTGAGCGACCCGGCAGGCGTGACCTACTGGCGTCAACAATTCGACTCAACAACGGACGCGGCAGCGCGTTTGCGCTTGGCATTGTGCGCCTTACGAGCCTCGCCATGGTTGACCCCGGAATTTTTTGATCCACTGCTACAGATTGACGGCCAAACCGATACGACGTCCAGCCTGATCGTGGCAATGGGACGGGCGGGTCATGCAGTGGCATCAGGCCGACATGTTCCGGACGCGGTGCTGGCACTGATGCAGCATGGTTACGCCTTGGCAGACCAGTGGATCATTGCCTACGCCCAACAGGAATATGCCAACGCCGATGATGCGACGGTCATCCTCAAGGGCTTGATCGAGTCATTCAATGCGAACAACCAACCGCAATCCCCACAACAAGTTGATCATGTGGTCTCAGCATCTGCCGCGTTGGCTGGGCGCGATCCGCAAACGGCCATCAGTGTGTTGCATCCAATACTGGCTGATCCTGCGAGCAATTCGTTTCAAAAACAAGCCATCCTGTTAGGACTGCTGCGTATTACGACGGGGGATCTGTTGGGCGTGTTGCCCACTGATGCCGAATTAGATGACAATGAAACCATCATGCTTGGCACTCTGCTGGCTGCTCGACATGGTGGCAATCTCAATGACGACCAATTGAAAAAGCTGGGACTGGTGGCCCGCGGTGGTGGAAGTTTTCCCGCGGCGTTACGTGTGCAGGCAGCATGGTTGTATTTGATTCGCACCGGCCAAGCCGACGACACATTAGCATCGCTACTTAAATCCCTGTGAAGATCAGGGGCGTATTGAAAATGTTGTTTTAAAATCTGTGTCATGGCGACAACAGCCCTGTTACCATGCACACCCCATACCGTTGGCACGCCACGTTATGGCGGCAAACGATGATTAGCCACGTGACAACCCAAAGAAACCGCCAGCTATAGGATTCTGTGATCGATGAGTGAAATACCCCTGAGTCAGCCCGATATCACCGCGATGGAAATTGAAGCGGTTGTGGATGTGATGAAATCAGGGCGATTGAGCATCGGCCCGCGTCAGGCGCGTTTCGAAGAAATGGTGGCCGAGTCCAGCGGTCGACGTCATGGCATTGCCGTGAATTCTGGGACCAGCGGTTTGCATCTGGCACTCGAAGCCCTCGAAATCGGCCCGGGTGATGAGGTGATCACCACGCCGTTTTCGTTTATCGCCTCAGCCAATTGCATTTTGTTTGTCGGAGCCACGCCTGTCTTTGTGGATATTGATCCGCGTAGTTTGAATATGGATCCCAACAAGGTCGAAGCGGCGATCACCCCGCAAACCAAAGCGATCATCGGGGTCGAAGTGTTCGGCAATCCGATGCACATGGCCCAGCTCGAAACAATCGCGCAGAAACACAACCTGTTGCTGATTGAAGATTGTTGCGAAGGATTAGGCGGGCACTATCAGAACCGCCGCGTCGGGGGATACGGCCATGTGGGCGTGTTTGGTTTTTATCCCAACAAACAGATCACCACCGGCGAAGGCGGCATGATTGTCACCGATGATCATCAGGTGGCTGAACGATGTCGATCGTTGCGTAACCAAGGCCGCGAGGACATGTCGAATATCGCCGATTCCAATTACGCGAATCGGTCGGGCGCATGGTTGGCACACACGCGATTGGGTTACAACTATCGGCTAAGCGAAATCGCCTGCGGGTTAGGCATCGCACAAATGGAACGCCTGCCGGAAATGTTAGCCGCACGTCGACGCGTGGCGGGTTCCTATATTCGGCGATTGATGTCGGATGAAGGATTGCATGACCTGATTCTGCCCACGATCGATGATGAACTATGCGAAACGATGAGCTGGTTTGTGTTCGTGGTGCGCTTGCCACAATCGTATCAACGCGACGAACGCGATCGGATTATCGAAGGCATGCGTCGCCATGAAATTGGAGCCTCGAATTATTTTCCCTGCATTCATATGCAGCCGTTTTATCGCGAGCGTTTTGGATTTGACCAAGGCATGTTCCCGATTGCCGAATCGATCAGTGATCGCACGATTGCATTACCATTTTTCAATACCCTCGATGATCCGCAGATCGATCTGATCTGTCAGACGCTCAAAGTGATGATCGACCGCGAGCGTTTGCTGCGTAGCGCGTAACAGGAGTTGGTTTTATGAAACGACCGGGGTTTGTTAATCCGATGAAGCACGCGGGATGCGTTGTGCTCATTGCATTTTTTGCGACTTTTGCATTGCTGGGCATCGGTTGTCAATTCAACGAAACAACCGAATCAAAACCTGCCCCAGCCACGCAAGCCCAACGCAGTCACAATTTGGTGCAACATGCCGAAAGCCTACGGATGCAGGGGCGATACGTTGAAGCACGACAACATGTGCTCGAAGCGCTGCACACCGACCCGAGCAACACAGCAGCCCGGCAATTACTTTTGCGAATCGATCGTGACGCTGGTAGGGATTAATCGTATTACGGCCATGATGTTCTGCCGCGTTCATCTCCTCGCGTATCGTTTTCCTCAATAGCATCTCATGTTTGTCCGATATCCCAAAGTCGCCCGTGATCCTGCGGTCGATTTGGGAGGACTGTGATGCGTCAACGGCTTTTAACGATAGTAGCAGTCACCGCGGCGATCGTCGTGATGACATCGCCGATCGTGTGGCCGACGCAGGCCCTGTCAGACACCGCTTCTTCCCGCACCAAAACCACCACCCCGACGCAACCTTCAGTCGCCTGGCGACAAGTGTTGGCCACATTGCGCACGGGCAATCCGGGCAAGGCCACACTGAATCAATTCACCAACATGTGGCAACGTTTCGATCAGCAAGGATTGTTTAATGTGGGCACGCCGCAGGCCAAACTCGATCAGACTTTGGGCGCACCCGACACCGTCCTGTTGATGGACAACGATCTATACCGACAAATTTACGGCTACATGGCCATCGATCTGATCGGCCGACAAGTCGTGAGTGTGACGGACCTGCGTGGTTTGGAACCGAGCGTTCCCACGGTTCTGATCGATCAGAAAATTTCGTTGGACCTGGGGCATGATCCGGCCTGGCAGGTGAACTATCGATGCCGACGAGCATTCACCTCGTTAAGCGAATGGACGCTGCCGAATGAACATGTGCAGAACTGGACCAAGCTGGTCACGGTGCAACGTTTGCATTTGCAAGGCCGATCCAGCGCAGGCACCATCGCTAAACAATTTGTCAAAACCTTGCAGGAATCCGGGCGCGGCGTGATTGGCAAAACGATCGAATCCGACGATCAAAACGTGACGCTTGAATGGTCGATCCCTAGTCAGAACAACGCGGAACAACAACATGAAATCACGCGATACCTGACCGATGGTGATGATGTCATCCGTGTCGCCTACACCGTGCGCGGTGCTACGATGGAACCCAAAGAACGCAGCATCTGGCTCCATCGTTTACGCAAGGCATCGATTGACGAGCTCGTCGTCAACGCAAGATGATTTCCATTTCCATGGTGAACCCTCGACCGCGCTGCGTAAGTTTTTCGCCGCTGGCTTTCCATTTGTACAGGCTGTTGAGAATGGGACTATCGACATTGTCGTAGCCGGTGTTACGAATAAATTTGGCATCGATCACCGTGCCATCCGCATCGAACACAATGCGCACCCGAGGATCAGCAGGAATGGCAATCGATCGGGTGATGATGCTGAACTGGGGCGTGACGGTTTTAATTTCAATGCCATCGCCCACGAGCGTGCGGCCGGGCTGGACTTTCAACGGATCGTTGCGTGTGCCAAACAGATCGGATTCACGATCGGATTTCGTCGCGGCCGTGGGATTGCTCGCCAGTTCAGGCACGGCAAGCGATGGGTTCTGTGACGGATCGGTCTGGTCGGGCGTGGGCGTGATTCGAGGCGTTATCACCTTGGGCTGCGGGTCGGGAATGTCCTGGATCGGCGTGGTGACCTGGGCATGACCGCGCGCGTTGGGCGAGCGCTGCGACATCGGCGCGTCGAGCGGTTGTTGCGATAGATCAGCCATCGCCAGTTGATCGCCATTTGTGTCAGGCACCTCCAGCGCCATCTGACCGCTGACATCCGCCGCGTCCGCATCACCGGGATTGGCCAACTGTGGCGATACCGGCGTGAGCTTGGCCTGTTCCGGAGTCGGCAACGATTGCGGCGAGTGCCGCGCTGGTTGCGGTCTCAACTCCGTCGGATCGCGCGGCAGGTTCGCGTCTTCGATTGGATCAACCTCGCGCTGGATGGCCGATTGGTCGGTCGCCGAAAATTGACGGGCAATCAGTTCGCGAAATTGATCATCAGGAATCCACGACATGCGGGCCACCGATTCGCTGTCGCGTCCAATCGGGGGATGATCGACATCGGGCAACGTCGTATCGACCGTCGGGGTTGTGCGGTTTTGCCAACGGTCCGCCGAGTCAATGCGCAGCCCGCCCGCCCATGCCAAAACGCCTGCATGAACCATCAGGCTGATCACCAGGCCGAGGACCAACGGCCAGGAATTGGAACGAGTTTTGGAGCGGGTTGATGTCATGGGATAGCCAACCAGATCGCGTGCCTCTCGTATGATTCTATTCCTGCCCAACCAGCACAAAACGTTCCAACCCCGCACCTCGGACCATTTCGATGAGATTGAGCAGGAGCGGGCCACGGTCGACATCGCCTTGGGATTCCAGGGCGAGGTACAGAGTGGGCTGAGGATCGAGTGATGCCAGCTCCGCCAATTTGGCATCAATGGCATCAACGGCGATCGGCTGACGGTTGAGATAGATCAACCCCTCGCGATCGACGGTGATGGCCTGGATGTCGGCGGGCTTGGCAGATTGACCACTGGATAACGGGGACAATTCAACCGGCAAAATCTGGGCCTGCACCATCAGCACCAGACTATAAATGAAAAACGTGAGCAGCAGAAAAATCACGTCAATGAGCGGAAGCATTTCGACGCGCGGGGCATGATCAGTTCGGCGAATGGCACGCATGGAGATATTCTATCGCGCGTGGTGGCCGAAACCCGCGGTATGCACCGCAGGCTATGAAAATGATTTTTTAATGTGATTTGCAGTGCTGAAAAAAAACGAGCCGATCGGGTGGATCGGCTCGTGGGAGTAAATACGTTTTGTCGATGCAAAATATTGAACGGGAAACGAGTGCCCAATGGGATCAGGCTGTGCGTCGTTTACGGCCGACGACCATCGCACCACCCATTACCAGAAGCACCGCAGTCGCAGGCTCAGGAATGTTCGCGAAGAACGACACGTCTAACTGGTAGAGTTGAAGAGCGTTGTCGGAACCGGTGATTCGAGCGAAGTAAGTCCCGACATCCGAGAGCAGGAAGTTCAGGATGGATTCGGTGCCACCGAGTCCGAATAGATTCGCACTGGCCAAAGCGGTAATGCCATCGATGTCGAACAAGGTCAACGCGAGATCGCTCTGGGCACTGCTGTCGAAACTGCTGGTAAAGCCACCTTGAGGGCCTTCGTCATAGGTCGGCCCTTTGGGGGTGACGACCAGACTGATTTCGCCTTCTTCCGAAATGGAGAAGCTGAAAAAGTCGGTATCCGAATCATCGTCGATGCTGACAAAATCGGTGTCGGTGTAAGCCACGGCCAAGTCGTCGGAATCTGTGCCGATCGACACGGTGGTACTGGAAGTGACCGGCCCCAGAGGGGTAGCTGTACCGAAGGTATCGTTGCCGCCGTTCTTTTCGAGGGCGTCACCGTAGAGGCGTTGGGCAGCCTGCACATCATCAAGCTGCGGCCCGTCATATGCACCACTGATAAATGGCTCCATCAGTTTGGTGCCATTGGACGGCTCAACGTGAGACAAACCAATGCCGTGACCCGCTTCGTGGGTGAATACGTTGCGAGCCAGAAGGCTGCCGCCGGTCGCATCGCCGAACAACGTGGAGTTGTCGGTGTCGATCACATGCTCGCCCACTTCGGGAAAGAAGTTATACGCCAGCACATTACCGCCAGACTGACCATCCATGGAGTGAGCACCGATTCGCATGTCGCCACGTACACCATCAGAACCAGTAGCACCACCGAACAGCGAAGTGCCGCTCTTTGAATACATGGGCACCCCATCGTCGGCGGGTTCATATTCAAATGACAAGCCGGAGACTGATTCCCAGCGTTCGTAGGAACTATTAAAAATTGGAAACCAAGGACGCGTGGTCAGGTCAGCCCCGCCGCCACCATTGCCGTAGAGACCGTCAAAGAAACTGATCAGGCTACTGGGGTCCGCGCTTTCGCCAGGAATACCACCTGTGGTCCCTGCGGTACCGGGAATCGCCGTCCCGTCGGGCACGATGCTCCATGACAACGTGATCGGATCACCCTGATTGGGCGAAGACACGGTCTGTGAAGAATTGTTCCAACGGTTGCCATCGCTGACTTGATACGCATGCGCCATCAAAGGCATACCCATCACCGCCGCAGCTGCACAACCTAACCCCAGAAGTTTCCCGAAATGAAATGATGGTTGGTAATTCAAAATTATCCATTGCCTCCGAATAGAACAAGTTTTAAGTTTCAATCTCTCACTCGCGGTCGTGGCGAATTTTACGACTGTGTCAGAATACCAGAATGTCCGATAATTGCCAGTGGTATGACGCCTAAAATCGTGTGTTTTTTAGGTTTATTTTTGGCGTAGCGAATCCCACGCCGATTCGATGGCAGAAACAGGGATTTCATCGGTAATACAGGCGGTTCCCAGGCTTTCGACGAGGACCACGCGGATCCGGCCATCCTTGACTTTCTTGTCCAAACGCATGGCGTTGGTAAGCTGGGTAGTTTGCGCCAGGTTGGAGGCCGAGGTGGGCAGGCCGATGCGTTCGAGCAAGGCGATCAGGCGGGTGACGATATCGGGGTCGAGCTTGCCGATGTCACGGGTCAGGCGGGCGGCGGCGATCATGCCCAGGCTGACAGCCTCGCCGTGGTGGTAGGCTCCATAACCCGCAGTGGCTTCGATGGCATGAGCGAACGTATGCCCGAAATTCAAATGGGCACGCTCGCCGGTTTCACGCTCGTCGTTCATCACGACGTTGGCCTTGATGCGCACGTTCCATTCGACCAACTCGACCAGCGCGTCACTGTCGAGTTTCAAGATGCGATCGAGATTATTTTCCAGCCAGGTAAAACGATCCGCATCGCGGATCATGGCATGCTTCACACATTCGGCCAAACCACAGCGCATTTCACGAACGGGCAAGGTGCTCAGCGTGTCCGTGTCGATGACCACGAGCTTAGGTTGATAGAAACAGCCGACGAGATTTTTGCCCTGCGGGAGATTGACGCCGACCTTGCCGCCGACCGAAGCGTCGACCATGGCAAGCAACGTGGTGGGACATTGAATGAACGGCACGCCACGCAGGTAGGTGGATGCGAGGAACCCGATGGCGTCGCCGGTGACCCCGCCGCCGAGGGCGATGACCGGGCTGCCGCGTTCCAGACGAGCATCGACGAGTAATTCATACAGCGGGCGGATGAATTCCAGGTTTTTATATTCCTCAGCGATGGTCAGTCCGTCAGCGACGACGTTGTAGCCGGCACTGCTGAGCGATTCGCGGGCGGCCATGCCGTGCTCGTCGAATACGTTTTGATCGGCCAATAGCGCGGCGGTCGCATTGGGCGCGACCTGTTGAATGGACGGCCCAAGACTGGACAAGGCATTGGGTTCAATGCGAACGTCGTAACGGCAATGCGGTAGGTTGATATTGACTGTGGCCATGATGAATGTCAGTGTCGTGCGATGAGCGATGAAACGCAAGCGGGGTCGCTATTTTCAACCACCGTTTTTCACCGATTAGCACCGATTATTTTTTGATACAGAAGATGAGACGGCAAGACGATGGAACGATGAGCCAATAAGCTAACGATTGTATTTTTGTAACCCGCGGTGCATACCGCGGGACAGGCACGCAGTAGAGATCGACATATCGCGCCGCATGCACATCACAAATGCCGTCGATTGAGTTCAGCCATCGCGTCAGCAGGATCGGCCGGCAGCGGATGCGAAGCGGACTGAGCGTCATCGTCTTCACCATCATTCTCCGCATCGATCTCCCCATCGACGTCGTGATGCAATTTGCGATGAACGCGCGAGGGTAGTGGGCGTGGGCCGTTTTTAATCGCAGCAATGCGTCGACGTAAAATCCAATAGCTACCTGCAGCGATCAAGACCAACAAAAACAAGCCGTTCCGAGACGTGTCATTCGGAGCAGACGTGCCACTGATGATTTCAATGTTATGGCCGACGAATACGGGATAACTGGTGCGTTGGTTGTCGAGGCCGATGTCGTCCCACATTTTGAAAAACCGGGCAGAGGTGCGAATCCGGGCCCCAAAAAGCGGCGGACGTTCAGGCGCGTCGGTCAATAAGACGATCACAGCCGGATCGTGGTCCGAGCCAACTTTGATGGCGTATTCGGTGACGCCCTCAATCGGACGGGCGAGCTGTTCGATCGGCCGCGCGCGTTGGAACAGCCCTTCGATGATGAACAACTGCCCACGCGATGCGGCGGGATCGTTGGCTATCCCGGCGAAATCGGGCACGGTCGCGCCGGGCACCAAACCCGTGGTATTTTCCCAGACCTGGACGTTTTGCAATAACGGATACAACGCCGCCTCATCAAACATCAGGGTATGGTCACGCGCCGTGGCCAGTTGCTGTTGCTGGGCATCGGACATCGGCGCAACGCCGGTCTGAGCCAGAACGAGGATCAGGAGAATGGCAGACATCGGCATATTCTAGGTTTCCCGGCGCAACGTGTGGAATCGGCCCGAGGTCGAGCGATGTCGTGTCAAGTTGTGCCAAGTTGAATACTCAACGCGCAGACAGAACGTGACAAGATTTGCTATCCTCACCCGATGACTACCGAAGCTACATTTAATCCTATCGACGAGCTGGTGCATGACGAGGTCGTGCCGATTCTCGATTTTGGTTCGCAATATGTGCAATTGATCGCCCGGCGCGTGCGCGAGGCGGGGGTTTACAGCGTGCTGGTGGCGCCGGATACCCCTGCGGAAAAACTGGCGGCGATGAATCCCAAGGGAATCATCCTCTCGGGTGGGCCCAGCAGCGTCTATGAGGACGGGGCCCCGCGCTGCGATCCGGATCTGTTCAAGAAATTGCCCAACGTGCCGGTGCTGGGCATTTGTTACGGCATGCAGATCGCCTGTGATTTGCTGGGTGCGGATGTGAAGAATGCACCCTCGCGCGAATACGGCCGTGCTGCCTTGCACGTGCAGGAAACTGACACGCTGCTGACCGGCGTCCCGGAACAAACCACCGTCTGGATGAGCCACGGCGATCAGGTCAATTCTCTGCCGGATGATTTCGTGGCATTGGCCGCCACACCGACCTGTCCGTTCGCGGCGGTGCGTCATCGTGACAAGCCGTTTTTCGGCGTGCAGTTTCATCCGGAGGTGACGCATACGCCCCACGGCATCGACATCCTTTCCAACTTCCTGTTCAACGCCTGCGGCTGTCATGGCACGTGGAAAATGAGCGATTTTCTCGATAGCCAGGTCGCACGCATTCGCGAACAGGTGGGCAACGATCGCGTGGTCTGTGGATTGTCGGGCGGGGTTGATTCATCGGTGGTGGCCGCGTTGATCGCCAAGGCCATCGGCAAACAACTCACCTGCATTTTCGTCGACAACGGTTTATTGCGAAAAGCTGAACGCGAATTTGTCGAACAAACATTCCGCGGACATTTCGATATCGACCTGCGTGTGATCGATGCGACCGATGATTTTCTCAACGACCTGGCTGGCATTTCAGACCCACAGGAAAAACGTCGCCTGATCGGACATCGTTTTATCGAGGTGTTCAAACAAACCGCTGACGAACTGCAAAAAACTTCCGATGCTGACAAAAACGATAGCCAAACCGGGCAAATCAAATACCTGGCCCAAGGCACGCTGTATCCCGACGTGATCGAATCCGGACACGGCCACTCCGGCACCGCCGCGAATATCAAACTGCATCACAACGTCGGCGGTTTGCCCGAACAACTTGGCTTCGAACTGATCGAACCACTACGCTCACTGTTCAAAGATGAGGTCCGCAAACTCGGCGAAGTCCTCGGCCTACCTGAGCAAATGGTCTGGCGACATCCGTTCCCCGGCCCAGGCCTGGCTGTCCGCATCATCGGCGATATCACCCGTGAAAAACTCGACGTCTTACGCGACTGCGACGAAATCCTCCTCGAGGAAATCGTGGCGAACAATCTCTATCGCCGAACCTCCCAGGTCTTCGCGGTCTTGCTGCCCGTGCAATCGGTCGGCGTCATGGGTGATGGCCGGTCCTACGAATCGGTCGTCGCATTACGTGCCGTCGAAACCCAGGACTTCATGACCGCAGACTGGGCACGACTACCCTACGATGTCCTGGCCACCGTCAGCAATCGCATCATCAACGAAGTGCGTGGCGTCAACCGCGTCGTCTACGACATCAGCTCAAAACCCCCCGCCACCATCGAATGGGAATAACCCCCCCCCCACCCCCCACTTTCCCCCGCATGTTTGGCCTGCGCGGTAAAGCGGTTTGAGAGGGCGGTCGGTTTTTATGCAAACTGCTGCAACGCACAATGTGTTGAGGCAAATGCCATTAGAGCGGATTCACCTTTTCTCTAGCGCCACAGCGTTTAATCGGTTATCAATAGGGGCATCACTACGACATGGAGGTTGCGATGCCCAAGGCTTATTCGATGGATTTGAGA
>JAUHYI010000069.1 GCA_030426385.1 Phycisphaerae bacterium | reverse complement strand
GCTCGAGCCGTTGGCCACGATCGGCAGTGACGCGGTGCATCCGATATTGGAGATGACCGTGGGGATGTTGCTCAAACATGCGCGCGATGGTGGGCGGTGAGAGTCGAGTAAAAAGTAAAAAGTAAAAAGTGAATCGTGGAAAGTGAAAAACGAAAAAAAGATGAAAGGTAAACCTGGGGTTTATGGGCGGGATGTTTATGGAAACGTTGTTGATCAATGAAATTTTTTATTCGATTCAGGGTGAGAGTACCTGGTCGGGCAAGCGGTGCGTATTTGTAAGGCTGCGTGGCTGTCATTTGCGCTGTCATTATTGTGATACGACGTATGCCTTTCACGAGGGAAGCAAGCGGACGATCGATGCGATTGTGGATGAAGTGAAAGGGTTTGGCTGTGATCTGGTTGAGGTGACCGGGGGCGAGCCGTTGTTGCAGAAGCATGTGCATACGTTGATGAAGCGATTGTGCGATGCAGGTATGACGGTGCTGATCGAGACGAGCGGCGCGTGCGATATTTCGTTGTGCGATGCGCGAGTGATTCGCGTGATGGATTTGAAGACGCCTGGCAGTGGTGAGGCGGAGCGAAATCTGTGGGCGAATGTGGAACATCTGACGAAGCGGGATGAGGTGAAGTTTGTGTTGTGCGATCGCGGTGATTACGAATGGGCGCGGGACATGATGGCCAAGTATGGGTTGGCCCAGCGCGTGAATGCGGTACTGATGAGTGCGGCAGCGGCGATGCCTGCAGGAGATGACATCGCAGGCGTGCGCGGATTGGGTTTGCGCGATCTGGCAGAATGGGTGTTGGCCGATGGTTTGCCTGTGGTGATGCAGACGCAGTTGCATAAGCTGATCTGGGATCCGATGGCACGGGGGGTTTGAGGGGGTGTTCAGAGTACAGAGTTAAAAGTGAAAAGTGAAAAGTGAAGAGTGAAGAGTGAAGAGTGAAGAGTTGAGGGTGGGGGTGCTAAACCGCAAGCGGCGGGGGCGGCGGCGAGAGATGGGGAAGGGATAACCGGAGGAAATGTGGGTGGGGGGGTGGGGGGCGTGGGGGGGCGAGGGATGATAGGATGGTGGGTTATGCGAGTTCGATTGACCAAACGATTTGATTTTGATTGTGCGCACCAGCTAACGACGTTTCCAGCGGGGCACAAATGTCAGCGTGTGCATGGGCACCGGATGTATGTTGATCTGGTGTTGGAGGGAGACGTGCCCGAGGCGCGGGGATATCTGGTTGATTTTGGCGAGGTGAAGAAAATCATCACGCCATTGCGGGAGGAATTGGATCACCAGATGTTGAATGATGTGGCTGGGTTGGAAATTCCGACGGTGGAGAATTTGTGTCGATGGGTGTGGGATCGGGTGAAGCCAGAGTTGGGAGAATTGGTGCTGGTGCGGATTCAGGAGACGCCGGATAATGTTTGTGAGTATTGGGGGGAGTGAAATTTCTGATTTCTGATTTCTGATTTTGGGTTGGGGATGAGGGGTGCGCTAAGCCGCAAGCGGTGGGGAAAGGGAAAGGGTTAGTCATGCAAGGGAAACGTGGGGGGGGAGGGTGATGTTTGAGGATTGGGTGTGTTGGAGGATGCGGTTGGCGATGGTTTGGTCTGGTTCGCGTTTGCGTGCGGCGCGGGTGTCGATGCGGGCGAAGCGACGTTGCAATTCGTAATTGAAAAACGCGCGGAAATTGTGGGCGCGGGTGGTGGGGTCGAAGGTGTCGACCGCGGTGTAGAGGATGGGGTGGGCGATCTCGAGCAAGTCGATTAAGTGCAGGGGTTGATTGGAGCCGACGTTGTGTTGGCGGGCGGCGGTGAGGATGAAGGGCATGTGCGCGAGGATGATTTGTTCGCGGCAATGGTCTGCCTGTTGCAAGTGATGTTCGATGGCTTGCAACTGTGCGGTGCGCGGGTGTTCGGGGTGTAAGTTTTGGCGAATATGATCGGCGCGATAGCGGTGGTAATGCATGCGCACGAACATGGTTTGGGTGGCGGTGGGTGTGTAGGTTTTAGCGGTGTAAGCTGGGTGCAATGATGCGGGGATGTCGTGCATCGTGGTGGGCGTATGCGGGGAAGGGGCATCGGGTTGAGGGAGTGGCGTATCGAGGATGATGGTGTCAGCATCGTCGCGTTGGAAAATGGGTAGCGTGTGATACGCAATGGTGATGCGTTGTAATTGAGTGGCCCGTTGCTGGTTGATCAGGCGATGGATACTGACGCGAGTGCGGTTGAGGTGGCGGGCAATGCGGGCGGTGGGGATGCCGAAGTTAGCCGCACGTTCGACGAAGCGTTTTTGCCGAGCGGTCAGGGGGTGAGAGCGATTGGTAAAAATGATTTTGTCGGGGTTGTCGCGGTGTTGTTGATCGTGGGCTTCGAGGGTTTTGCGCACGGAGTCGAGGCTGTAATGGGTGCGTTTGGCGAGATGGGTGGCAACCTGGTTGAGGGTGACGCCGCGGGCGTGGGCGATGCGGGTGGCGCGGTGGATGATGCGTTGTCGGGTGGCGTCGTCGAGGTAGGCATAGCGCGCGGCGTGACTGACCAGATCAGCATGGTGGGCGAGAAAATTATCAACGGCATCGCTGGGATAGACGACGACGCGTCGGCCTGTTTCTGGGTTGGGCATCCAACGCCAGCGCAGCCCGATTGCGCGGTAGCGGGTGATGGTTTTTGTGCTGACGTGCCATTGGTCGGCGAGTTGTTGGGCGGTGAGGTAGGTGATGGGATCGTGTGGCTGAGCGGGATTGATTGGCTCGGCTGGGAGATCGACGGAGCGGCTGAGTTCGTCGATCATCTGGCGGAGGTCAGGGAGAATCGCTTGGCCGACCAGGAGCGGATGGTCGTCGTAGGTGCTGCGAAAATGAGTGATGCGATAGGTGATGTATTCGAGGGGATAGTTGACGTTGGGGTCGATTTCATCGTGCAGCCGTTCGGCACGCCGGACCTGTTGCGGGCGTTTATCCGCCGGTGTGAATAGCAGGCCGCGCGTGAGTTGGTGGAGGGCGCGGATGCTGTATGGTCGGTTGGTACGGCGGGGCATGGGAGGGGGGAGAGAGTTAAAAGTTAAAAGTTAAAAGTTGAGAGGGGGCGTGGGCGTGGGGGGGGGGGGAGTGGGGGGTGTCATGGGTTAATGTTAATCATGCTGGGGAAAGCGTGGGGGGGTATTGTTGGAGTGGTCGGCGGGTGGGGTAGATGGCCAGTGCGTGGGTGAGTTGGAAATATTTTTCGATGGCCAGGATGTGTTGCGGTGTGATGTCGTAGTTGAGCATGTGTGCGAGGTAGTTGTGGGCGAGGTCATCGGGCCAACCGAGTGGTGCGGCGTGACGTTTGACGATGCGGTCGATGTTCTGGGTGCCGGTTCGGCGAGCGTTGTCGAGGAGGGTGGGAAGGTCGTGGAGATTGCGATTGCGTTTGGCCATCCAGATGGCGAAGACGAAGGGCAGGCCGGTCCACTCGTGCCACGCCTGGCCGAGGTCGAGTTGATGGGGATAGCGGACGGCGGGTGGTGAGTTGGTGACAACCTTGTCGCCGATGATGAGCATGGCATCGGGCCAGTTGATTTGATCGGATGGGCTCGCGTTTGATGCAGAGGTTGTTGGTGAAGGTGAAGGTGATGGTGAAAAGGGTTGGAAGGTGGGATGGATGTGGTAGCGGTTGGCGAGGATGACGCGGAGGAGGTTGATGCTGGTGTGGCTGTGTGTATCGACGTGGACGGTGGTGATTTTTTCGAGGGGTATTCGACTGAAGAGTCGGACGGTGAAGGTTGGGCCAGAGCAAGCGATACCGCCGACGGGGACAATGACGAGTTCGGACTGGGCCAATTGGTAATCGATGACGGGGCAGAGTGCGATGTCGACCGCGTCGGATTCGAGGTCAGCGAGCAGAGCGCTGGGGACGTCGTAATGGATGGAGAGGTTGCTATGGAGAGGGGGCGGATCAAGGGATTCGATGAGGGGTTTGGCATTGAGGAAACTGACGCAGCCAATGCGTAGAGCGGGCGATGCGGGTGTGGGTGGATGTGAAGATGGTGTGGCGCGGGTCATGTTGGCATTATATGGGGTTGAGAAGTGAGGTTGGGTGGCGTAAAGCTGTATGCGGCGGCGAGGGATTTAAGAGGGGGTATGCGAGGGATTGTTGGGGTATGTGGAAAATGAAAGCTTGCGGAGGAAAGTGGGGAGTTGACCGGAGGGGGGCTGGGGGCGAAGATTGGCGGTCCTATGGTGATGAATGAGCCGGACAATATGATGAATGACACGGTCGAAGACGAAATGCCTGCGGCGCAGGTGTTGATTGTGGATGACGAAGAAGACCACGCGGAAGTGATGGCCGAGGCGTTGCGACGGGTGGGGCACGTGTGCACGATGGTGCACGATTTGTCGTCGGCGCAGGATGAGCTGGGACACGGGCGTTTTGATCTGATCGTGACGGACCTGAAAATGGACGGCGATGAGGATGGGTTGGCAGTGTTGGCCAGCGCGAAACAAACGCAGACCAACGCGGAGACGATCATGGTGACCGCCCATGGCGATGTGCCGACCGCCAAGGCCGCGATCAAGGGCGGTGCGTTTGATTTTATTGAGAAGCCGATCGATCTGGATGTGTTTCGCACGTTGTGTGGTCATGCGATTCGGACGGTGATGCAACGCGGTGAGATTGGCGATCTGCGACAACGGCTGGACGATCAATATGGCTTCGAAGGAATCATTGGTTCGTCGCCTGCGATTCGTCAGGTGATCAGCGATTTGCAACAGATCGCCCCGAGCAATATTCCGGTGTTGATCACGGGCGAATCGGGGACGGGTAAGGAATTGATTGCCCAGGCGATTCACAATAATTCGAAGCGCAGCAAAGGGCGTTTTGTGCCGTTGAATTGCGCGGGGTTGAGCGAGTCGATTCTGGAAGATGAATTGTTCGGGCATGTGCGTGGGGCATTTACCGGGGCGGACAAGGATCGCGAAGGTCGATTCGAATATGCGGACAAGGGGACGCTGTTTCTGGATGAAGTGGGCGACATGCCATTGGTGATGCAGGCGAAGTTGTTGCGTGTGTTGAACGATGGTGAGATGGTGCGTTTGGGATCGAACGAATCGCGTCGGGTGGATGTGCGACTGGTCAGTGCGACAAATCGGCCGATTGATGAATTGGTGGAGGACAAGGAATTCCGAGAGGATTTGTATTTCCGGATCAAAGGCAAGGCGATTCATCTACCGCCGTTGCGACATCGGCGTGAGGATATCCCGCTGTTAGCCCGTCATTTTGCGAAGTTGTACGCAGAGCAGAACGAGGTGCCGGTGCCGCGATTCAGTGACGAAGCCCTGCGCGTGATGATGCAATACGATTGGCCGGGCAACATTCGGCATTTGATCAATGTGGTGCAGTCGGCCAGCGTCGCGGCGATGGGCAACGAAGGCAACACGATTGAGCTGCATCATTTGCCCGACGAGGTGAGCGATAGTTCGGGCGACACGATTCATCACGAAGGCGATGGCGCATCGACCGCGGGCATGAGTCTGGAACAGATTGAAAAACATGCGATCCGCGATGCGTTGCGATTGAATCATGGCAACCGGGAACAAACGGCCAAAATGCTGGGCATCGGCGAGCGGACGTTGTATCGCAAGTTGAAAGAGTATGGCTTGAAGTAGCGCGAATCCCGTGAAAAATTTGAGTCGTGTGTCAGGTGTGTGGGGGGATTTTTTTTAACAGGTTATATGTAAGCGATGAGTCATACGCATCCCCGCATTGGTCATGGTTTTGATTTGCATCGGTTAGAGCCGGGGCATGATTTGATTGTGTCGGGGGCGAAGTTGGCCCACGATCGCGGGTGCGATGCGCATTCGGATGGTGATGTGGTGTATCACGCGGTAACCGATGCGATTCTGGGTGCGTTGGGGCAAGAGGATATCGGGCAGTTGTTTCCCGATGATGATGCGCAATGGAAGGGGGCCGCGTCGGACGTGTTCGTGGCTGAGGCTGTGCGTCGAATGACCGTGGCAGGTTATGCGATTGGGAATATCGACATCACGATTATTTTGCAGCGTCCGAAACTGAGTCCGCACAAGGCAGTGATGAAAGAGAAACTGGTGGCACTGCTGGGGTGCGGTGCAGATGCGGTGAATCTGAAAGGCAAGACGCACGAGCATGTCGATGCCCTGGGCGAGAACCGTGCGATCGCGTGTCACGTGGTGGTGATGCTGGTTGTGAAGCGTGACAGTTGAAAGTTAAAAGTTAAAAGTGTGGAGCGGGGAACGCTAAGCCGCAAGCGGCGGGGGGGCAGGGGAAATGTGGGGGGGGGAGGGGGTTAGTCGGGGCGGTAGCGTTCGGCGGTAGCCATTTCCCATTTTGCGTGATGTGGGCCGATGTCAACGTCGCGGTATTCGCTTTTGCATTGGTAGCAGACGAGGCAGCGATTGGCGAAAAAATAAATCCCCAGGTCGAGCAACAGCACGAGAATGAAAATGCCCAGGGCTAGCCATTGTTGAGCGAAGCCAAAAAGCACGATCGCGACGACAGCCGCCAGTAGCAGGATGACAAAGCCTGTGATCTGCGGGAAGTCTTTACGGGTATACAAATCGCGACAGCCACACACCGGGCAGCGGCGCAGATGGCCATGATCGTCGAGGGTTTGATCCCAGTCGAGATAGATTTCTTCTCGGCCCGATTCGTGAGGCGCGTTGGGATTGACATGGGGACGATGGACGACCGTGGCAGGATGGCGCAGGTCAATTTCCGCGCTGAAGGCGCGATGCCGGTCACGGCGATTGGGATCGTGGATTTGAATTCTCATACGTCGCGCAGTCGATGATATCGAAAATCATCCCAGACAGGTCGAAACGGCCCCGGTGAGCGATTGATTGGCCGGGCGTTGATCTATTTTCGTCTGTTGAGCCTGAGATAGCAAGGGGCACCCGATTGAACTGGTGCAAAACAATGTTGCCGGGTTCGGGTTATGATCTATGTACCATGATTGACGGCTTGGTATTGACACGGGATCAGGCACGCTCGCTGGATCGTTTGGCGACTGAGAAATATCTGATTCCCAGCTTGCTGCTGATGGAAAATGCGGGCATCAATGCGACGGCGGCCATACTGGATCTGATCGAAAATGATTGTCAGGTTGAGCCCGAGTTATCCCGGGTGGTGGTCTTGTGCGGCGGAGGCAACAACGGCGGAGACGGTTATGTGATTGCCCGGCATCTGCACAATTGGGGCGCTATTGTGACGGTGGTCGCCACGACCGATCCGGCCGACCTGACCGGTGATGCCCAGGTGAATCACCAGATTTGCACCGCGATGGGCGTGATGATCCTGCCCGCACTCAACGGAAGCCAACTGGATGATGTGGCCGGTGATTGGGCCGATGCCCATGTGATCGTCGATGCGATGCTGGGGACCGGGTTCAGCGGTAAGGCGGTGGTTCGGCCCGGGGTGTCGGAGGTGATCCATCGGGTCAATGCCATGCGTGATCCGTTTGTGGTGGCCATTGATGTGCCCTCCGGGTTGGATTGCGACACCGGCGTGCCATCAAACGCGACCATCCAGGCGGACATGACGATCACCTTTGTGGGTTCAAAACGGGGATTCGACCATGAAGAGGCCGATCCGTTCCTGGGCCGGCTGGTCGTGGCGGACATCGGGGTGCCTCCCGAAGCAATCGAGCAGGTCATGGGCGCGTGATGGCGGGGGATAAGTGGAGGGCAAGTGCGCGGGGGCAACGTGGGGGGGGTTGACGGTGGGAGGGAAATCGGGCAAAATACGTGGCTCGACCTGATAACAGCTATCAACCCGTGAATTATCCCTGCGAAGGACCATCCCATGGCCGCTACCCTCGATACCATCAAGCCCGGTTCCACCATCACCGTCAAGATCGTCACGCGTCCGACCAACATCGCCGCCAGCAAGACGCTCGAACGCCTGTTGGCCAAGGACCCTGCGGTCAAGCGTGAGGTGGCCCGCCACCGTCGCATCCGTGAATCCAACACCACCACCAAAACGCGTGGTGGTCGCGATTGGGTCCAACGCATGCCCAAACAGCATCCCGTCGAAGGCAAGCTCGGCGAGTCCGGCACCATCACCGCTTCGCTCGACGTGTTGCGTGATTTGAAAAGCGTCAGCCGATTCGTCGAAGTCGAAGCGGCGTAATACGCGAAACGCGATACGTGTTGGCATCAATCAACGCATTGATTGGATTAGCTCGCCACCCCACGAATAAATTACAAAACCCACGGCCGATGGTCGTGGGTTTTTTATGTCATGCGTTATGTCATGCGTTGAGTCCTGCGATGTTTAGCGGGCGACGCGCAGCGTCCCGTTTTGAACGCGATGCTGTCACGGTAAACCCACTTCCCCAATATACGTTTCCCAATAGATGTTCCTCAACGTACGCCAATGCGCAGTCGACACACGAAACGCTGCGCGTCACCCGCTAAACATTTCGCGCTCAAAAACCGATCACGGCTTGCGTTTGCCTTTACCCTTGCTTCGATAACCCGATGGCACCGGCACGCCCGGTTTGCCATTCAATTTACGGCCACCCTTACCGCGCTTGGGCTTTTCCGGTTTCAACGCGATGCGTAAATCCGGCGACGATTCGATTTTGGTGATCTGATCACGCAGGTCCGCGGCTTTTTCAAATTCCAACGCTTCGGCCGCCGCCAACATCTGGTGTTCCAGTTCCTGCAATAACTCCGCGCGATCGTATTCGGTCGCATCACCATCGTCGCCAATCATCGCCTCACGCGCCGTCTGGCGAGCACGCAATTCCATTTCAATCCCGCGACGGATTTCTTTCTTGATCGTTTGCGGCGTGATGTGGTGTTCTGCGTTGTACGCCAATTGCTTGGTACGGCGACGCTCGGTTTCATCCATCGCCTGTCGCATCGCAGGCGTCACCTCGTCGGCATACAGAATCACCATCGCATTCACATTACGCGCTGCTCGTCCAATCTGTTGAATCAGGCTCGTCGCACTGCGCAAAAATCCCGTCTTGTCCGCATCCAGAATGCACACCAGCGACACTTCGGGCAAATCCAATCCCTCACGCAATAGGTTCACGCCCACCAGCACATCGAATTTTCCCTCACGCAATTCCCGCAATATCTGCACGCGTTCCAATGTTTCGATTTCGCTGTGCAAATACCGGCATTTGAGCCCATTATCCACCAGATATTTCGCCAGGTCTTCCGCCAATCGTTTGGTCAAGGTCGTGACCAGCGTGCGCTCGCCCTTGACCGCGCGTCGCATCGTCATGTCCAACAGATCCGGAACCTGACCCTGGGCAGGCCGGACTTCGATCACCGGGTCGATCAACCCCGTCGGACGGATCACCTGTTCCACAATCGAGCCCTGGCATTTTTCCAATTCGTACGGCCCCGGTGTCGCGGAAACGAACACCACCTGTGGCCACTGCTTTTCGATTTCCTCAAATTTCAACGGCCGATTGTCCATCGCACTGGGCAACCGAAAACCGTGATCCACCAACACGCGCTTGCGGGCTTGATCGCCGTTGTACATCGCTGACATCTGCGGAATCGTCACATGACTTTCATCGATCATCAACAACCAATCGCGACTGCCCGCCGCGCGTTGTGAGGCTTCGACCATTGGCACATCATCACGCGAACCATCCGCGTAACCACCTTCGTATTCACCCGACTGCGCATCGGGAAAATAATCCATCAATGTGTACGGCTTACTACCGGGCGGTCGGCCATCCAGATGTCGGCTGTAATTTTCGACGCCGGAACAGTAGCCGATTTCCTGCATCATTTCGAGATCATATTTCGTGCGTGCCAATAGCCGTTGCGCTTCGAGCAATTTGCCTTGCGAACGCAGATGCACCACTTGCTGGTCCAGTTCCTCTTTGATGCTGTCAACCGCCTGGGCCAGTTGTGTTTCCGGCATCACGTAATGCACCGCGGGGTAAATGAACACTGCCGTTTCATCGGCCAACAATTCGCCGGTCAGCGGGTTGATCAGTTGCAGGCCATCAATTTCATCGCCGAATAATTCCACACGGTAGGCAAATTCCTCGCCCGCTGGATGGATTTCAATCACATCGCCGCGCACCCGGAATGTGCCACGTTTGAAATCGAAATCCGCCCGCGTGTATTGCAGGTCCGACATCGCCCGCAGCAGATCCTGCCGATTGATCGTTTGGCCTTTCATCAGGCTGATCACCGATTTTTTATACTGATCCGGCGAACCCAAGCCGAAGATGCACGACACCGACGCGACCACGATCACATCATTACGCGACACCAGATGCGTGGTGGCCGCCAGTCGCAATCGATCCAGATCGTCATTGCGTGACGAATCCTTTTCGATATAAATATCGCGTTGTGGAATGTACGCCTCGGGCTGGTAGTAATCGTAGTAGGACACGAAATAGCTGACCGCGTTGTCGGGAAACAGATCTTTCATTTCCTCGTACAACTGGGCCGCCAGGGTTTTGTTGTGACTGATGATCAGGGTGGGTTTATTGACCTGGGCGATCACGTTGGCCATCGTGAATGTTTTGCCCGTACCCGTGGCACCGAGCAGGGTTTGGAATTGTCGATCGGTTTCGATGCCCGTCACCAATTCATCGATAGCCCGCGGCTGATCGCCCATGGGTTCAAAATCACTGACCAGTTGGAATCGGCCTTCTCGCATGTGTGTTATTGTAACGAGCAGTCATGAACGAAACCGAACCCCGCAATCCGGATTGGCAATCGCTGGCCCAACAGGTCCAAGCCCTCGCCGCTTCACAAAAACGTTGGCGACGCGCTTCGCTGGCATTATTCCTCATATTGGCCATTTTGATCACCATCGCTTTGGTTGAAATGTTCGTCGTGCGCCCGGTTGCCGTGACGCGAGCCCATGGGAATGGCGCTGCGATTGCGACGGGAACCGCGGACCATTCGGCGAATGGAATTCTGGTTGGGCAAGGGCTCACGCTTGTGGATCAAGCGGGCCAAACGCGCGTCTCGATGGGCATGACTCAATCCGGCGAAACGCGTTTGGATCTTTTGGATGCGACAGGCGTTGCACGCACATCCTTGAAACTGACGCCCGACGGCACGCCCAGTCTGATGTTTATCGATGACCAGAATCGCCAACGCGCGCTTGTGGGGACTGATGCCAATGGTTTGCCGTTGCTTGTGATGAGTGATGTCAATCGCAATCCGCGCGTCACCCTGGCCTTGCCCGATACCGCAGGCCCCGCGTTCATCCTCTCCGACGAGCAGGGCCAGCCACGCACGACATGGGCACTGATGGAAAACGGTTGGCCCAAACTTTCATTCCTCTCGCCCGAACAACAACCATGGCTAAGCATCTCCGCTCAACCCCAACGCACGGGCATCATGTTGTGGGATAGCCACGCCAAACCCCGGGCCTCATTTCAACTCACCGAAAATGGCGACGGCCAATTGCAGTTTTACGACTCCCTGGGCAGCTTGTTTTATTTTGCTCCGTGACATGATGATGTTGATACGTTTTTCTGACGGTTATGTTTTACACGTCAGTTTGTCTCAACGCTTTATGCTCTTATGCATCATGCTCGCACATCACGCGTGTGATACGCACGGAATTCATCCGATAATGCGAACACACAGCAATTCGTACGCAGATCACTAAAAAATCAGTGCGAAATATTTTTTGAATTGGATTGCAATAATCCAATTGTTCGAGCGTTTTACCCGACACACAAACAATCCGAGCTGGAATCAATTTTTCTGCATTGCGGGGGCAACAATGATTCCACCCACCTGGTTCGGACCGTTTGTGTGCTTCGGATCAAGCGTCGCATTGACTGTCGGCGTTTTGCATTCGATGATCAGTGCCAACGCGCAGAAAGCCTGCCGCATGAGTATTCGTTCAATAATAAAACCTCATGATTTTGATTGTGCTGCACACAAAACAGGTGCTGCCATATTCAAAATCATGGGGTTTTTGTGTGTCATCAACGTTTTCGTTTTTTAAGGAGTTGTCATGAAACTGAGCCATCACCATCAGCGTGGAAACAACAAGCAGGTGTTACGTAATCTGCGACGCCGATTGCGTCGGCAACGGCAGGATCACATGCCTTCGCTACATGATACGACACAATCATCCCACCTCCCCTTGGCATTTGAACCGTTGGAATCACGCACTTTATTATCCGCCACGATGCTCGATGGTTTGGCGACCACTTCGGACCACAACCACCTTAACCCTACATCAATCGCGTCGATTGTAGCCACGTTCGATGATTGGGCCCTTGATGATTTTGCTTCAATTACCGGCACGAACAACAACCTCAGCCACACGCAATGGGGCAGTACGGACGAAGCATTGCTGCGCTTAACCACAGCGGAATACAGTGATGGCATCAGTGCTCCGGCAGGTGATGATCGCCCTAGTGCCCGCGTGATCAGCAATGCACTAGCCGCGCAGAACGAATCGGTTGAAAGCGATCGATACGTGACCGACATGTTGTGGCTTTGGGGACAATTCATTGATCACGATATCGATCTGACTGGCAGCGCTGACCCCGTGGAATCTTTTAACATTGCGGTGCCTACAGGTGATGCATATTTTGATCCATTTTCTACCGGCATTGCGGAAATTGATTTGACGCGTTCGGTGTATGACACGAGCACCGGCGATTCAATCAGTGACCCACGGCAACAGGTCAACCTGATTACCGCGTACATCGATGGGTCCGTGATATACGGCTCAGATCAAGCACGAGCCGACTGGTTACGAACATTTGAAAATGGCATGATGAAAACCAGTGAGGGCAATCTGTTGCCGTTCAACGAGGATGGTTTTGCCAATGCGAATGCGAATCCATTCCTGTCAGACAGTGATTTGTTTCTGGCTGGTGATGTGCGTGCGAATGAAAATGTCGCATTGACGGCGATGCATACGGTGTGGCTGCGTGAACATAATCGTCAAACCCAACAGATAGCGACGTTGGATCCGACTTTGTCCGACGAAGAAATTTACCAGCGAGCGCGGGCCATCGTGACTGCCCAGATGCAGGCGATCACATTCAATGAATTTCTGCCGGCGCTACTGGGTTACGATGCCATCGATGATTATCAGGGCTATGACGCCACGATTAATCCTGGCATAGCCAATGTGTTTTCCACGGCCCTGTATCGGTTGGGACACAGCTTGTTATCGACCGATCTTTGGCGCTTGGATGCGGAGGGTAATGTGATTGATCAAGGCAACTTGTCTTTGAGCGCTGCGTTTTTTGCGCCGAATGAAATTACTGAAAACGGAATTGAAGCTTTATTACGAGGAGCTTCCGTGCACACGGCCCAGTCGTTGGACAACATGGTAGTCGATGATGTACGCAATTTTTTGTTTGGCGCTCCCGGAAGTGGTGGGTTTGATCTGGCATCACTGAATGTTCAACGTGGTCGGGATCATGGCTTGGCTGACTACAATCAGGTACGTGTGGATCTGGGGTTGGAGGCGATCAGAGACTTCGGTGACATCACTTCTAATGCAGATTTAGCGCAAACATTGGAAACGGTATATGGTTCGGTCGATAACATTGACGTGTGGGTTGGCGCATTGGCTGAGGATCATGTCGATGGTGCGAGCGTGGGTGAGCTGATCATGACAGGCATGGTGGATCAGTTTCAACGCATTCGCGCGGGCGATCGTTTCTGGTATGAAAATATTTTCGACGACCAGGCCCTGATGATGTTCAATGATCTGTCGCTTTCCGATGTGATCGAACGCAATACAAATATTGAATCCATGCCGGACAATGTGTTTTATTCACCCGATGTGATGTTTTTTGAAATGGATGGCCGTGCCAACGAGTTAGTTGTGACGGCTGGTCGTGATAGCGTTGATATTATCAATCCACGAAATCATCGCGTATTGGCGTCAGCTGATATTGATGAGGTTTCGCAGATCATGATCATCGGCAATGATGCGATGGTGAACCATGTCACGATTGATGCGTCACTGTTACGCAATGACGGGTTGGATCGCGTGGTGTTTAACGGGGGCCATCGTTTCGACACGCTGACCATCCATGGTACACGCGGGCTTGATGTCATCGACGTTAACCAGGGATTGCTGTCAGCCAATGGCATGTCTCTCGAATTTACAGACGTGGAGCGAATCAACATCCGGACAGGCTCTGGTGCTGATGAGGTGTTTGTCGCTGATGATATGGATTCGCAAGTTACGATTGATCGTGGTCAAGCTCGTGCGGGTCATCAAGGGCAAGGTCACAATGAGCAAGGGCACTCCAGCCACGACGAGCCTCAGGTAAGCCCGCGAAATCCACATCGTCTGGCACCGCTGTATGTTCAAGCGAGCGCGATAGGGCCGTTGCGTTTGGTTTTGGGACAAGGGTTACAACTCAATGAGATCAATGTGAACCATGACATCTTGCATGACGATGCGCTTGGCGAACAGCCACGACGTGACACGGTCGAACGTAATCGGTTTGACCTGTTGGCCGAGGTTCATATTTGATCGCATCACATGCAACGAACCGAACCGAACCGAACCAAACTAAACCCAACCCAAAACTAAAACGAACACAAATAGCGTGGCAGTGACACCAGTCGATATCCAGCGACGTCATCATGAAGCTATGGAGGCCGTAACGCCCGGTGATGCGGTACTCGGCAAATTGTTGGCCGCAAGGTTTGACCGCGCAATACACCCGGCAGGGCTCGAACCTGCGACCTTCGGTTCCGGAAACCGACGCTCTATCCAACTGAGCTACGGGTGCGTTGGATCGAGGGTTATTTTATCAGGTTGTCGAGAAAATCGGCGGCGTTAACTGGCTGCGGTTTTTTCGTGACGTAACTGACCGCAGGCGGCAGCGATGTCACGGCCTCGGCTGGCGCGGATGTGGGTATTGATGTTGGCCCGGCGCAGCGTGGTTTGAAAAGCGAGAACATCGTGATCGTCGGGTCGCTGGTAGGGCAGGCTGGTAACTTCGTTGTAACGAATCAAGTTGATGTTGCTGCGCAAACGCTTGGCGACACGGGCTAATTCGGTGGCGTGTTCGGGTTGATCGTTGACCCCGCCGAGCAGGATGTACTCGAGCGTAACTTCCCGGCCGGTCTGGTCAAAATAAAATCGGCCCGCGTCGGTGAGTTGTTCGATGGTGACAAATTCAGCCCAGGGAATGATGGATCGACGGACGTCGTCGTTGGGCGCGTGCAGGCTGATGGCCAGAGTGATGGGGATGTCGATGGCGGCGAGTCGGCGAATTTGTGCGGGCAGGCCGACGGTACTGACGGTAATTTTTCGAGCGGAAATATTCAGTGCCCAGGGTGCAACGAGGGTGCGGATGGCATTGATGACGTTATCGAAATTTGCCAGCGGTTCGCCCATGCCCATGAACACAATGTTGGTGATGCGATCGATGTCGGGTAATTGGTTGAGTCGCCAAACCTGTTCGACAATTTGGCCACGTGATAGTTGGCCATCGAGACCGCCGAGGCCTGATGCGCAGAATCGGCAACCCA
The DNA here is from genome assembly GCA_030426385.1 of Phycisphaerae bacterium. Lineage (GTDB taxonomy): Bacteria > Planctomycetota > Phycisphaerae > Phycisphaerales > Phycisphaeraceae > JAUHYI01. Next base: position 11,797 of record JAUHYI010000069.1, on the reverse strand, counting down.
CCGGGCAGCCGATCTGGCTTGATATGCAAGCGGTGCGTCGGTTGTCGGTGGGAATCATGACGCATTCGGTTTGACGCGTGGGGTCGTCAAGTTGTAGCTGGGGCAGGCTGGTGGTGGTGTTTGGGGTTTCGGTAAGTTCTGCGGTTTGATTATCGTGTGATTCGTGCTGAGGTAAATGTGGGGGGGCGGGGGCGTCATCGGTCCAGGTCATGAGTAATTTTTGGACGCCGTCGGTGGCCTGTTGATGGCGGACGATGGTGCCTGCTTCGAATCGGATATGGGTGGCGAGTTTGTCGCGATCGGATTTGCTGAGATTGCTCATGGCCTGCGGGTCGATGACATTTTTTTTGTAGACCCAGTCGAGCAGTTGCTGTGCGCGATAGGCAGGCATGGCCAAAGATGTGAGAACATCAGCCAGGGAATCAGGATCAAGATCGAAAAAATAGGGACGTTGGGGCATATGCGATGGTTGTTGTGAATGTAGGTGGTGCAGGTGGTGCGGTGCGGGCGGGGATGTTGTGAGGATTTATCGATTCGTGATCGTGATAATAATCATATGGCCGTTATCATGGCCGTTCGCACATGAGGGGCGTGGGGGGATATGATATCAGCCACAGGAAACCGGGCGGAATAAATTCTGTGTGAGCTTGTTTAAGCACCTGTTTAACCCTCAGCGGGATTAGGAATGCTGACGTGAAATCGCGATTGTCCATTTTAGCAGTGTTTGTGGCGTGTCTGGTGGTGATTGGTGGAATCGGGGTGTATCGCGCGGGACAGGTACCGGATATTTCCGGCGTGGCTGAGGTTGAGCCGAGTCTGGTACGAGCCGTTGAATTGCAGCCACAGCGGTACATGTTGACCGAAACATTTTATGGATTGATTCGGGCAGACGTGCGTGTGGATATGGCGTTTCAGGTGGAGGGTCGTGTGATCGGGGTGGGTGCTGAAGGGGCGGATCAGATCGATGAGAATGATCAGGTGAAACGCGGTGATGTATTGGTGCGCGTAGAGCCGACGGTGTATCGAGCGCAATGGGAACAGGCGACGGCGCGGGTGAATGAAGCGAAAGCGGCACAAGCGTCTGCGGATGCGATGTTGGCTGATGCCCAGGCGAAATTGGAAGACGCGGTACTGGAGGCAGATCGCTTGCGAAAATTGCTGGCGTCGGCGTCAAGCAATCAACGTGAATTGGAACGGGCGGAGACGACGCGAAAAGTAGCGGAGGCTGCCAGGCAGAATGCGATCGCGCAACAGGCATCAGCCGAGGCTGGTTATGCCGCTGCGCAAGCGGAGTTGGTGTTGGCCGCAGAGCGTTTGAGTTTCACCACATTGAAAGCGCCGATGGCCGGACGCGTAGCGCGGGTGGATGTTGAAATCGGTCAGATGGTCGCGCCGTCCGATCAGGTGATGACGTTGGTGGATACGCGGCAGGTGCGATTGATGTTGGGAGTGGTAGAGCGGAAGGTGGCACTGTTGCAGGTGGGGCAGCACGTGACGGTGGTGATCGATGCATTGGATGCGGTGGCTCGGCGAACGGGTGAGACGGATAGCCGGGAAAGTGGCGCGGCGTTTGTGGGTACGGTGGCGATTATTCCACCGGCTTCGAATGAAGAGACGGGGTTGTTTAATGTGGAAGTGGTGATCGATAATCCTGATGGCGTGTTGCGGCCGGGGATGGTGGGTCAGGCGAAAGTTGATGTGATGGAGAGCGATGTGGTGGCGGTGCCCGCGGATGCGGTGTTTCGCATCGGGCAGAGTTTTTACGCGTATTTTGTCGAAGAAAATGACGCGGGGGAAGAAGGCAAGGGGAAATTGGTGGCACGTCGGCGGGTGATCGATCCGATGGCGATCGATCGCGATGCGTATTTGTTGCATGAGTTGCCAGGCGATCATGCGCGTTTGATTGTGGAAGGTCACATGCGATTGAGTGATGGTCATCCGGTGCGGCTGACGGATGCGGGGCTTGATACTGATGTAAATGTAAATGTAAATGTAGATGTAAATGTAGATGTAAATGCGGATCGCGATGAGCGGGCGTCTGAGAAGAACGAGTAGCCTACGTGAAATTATTGACCGACAAAGCGATCGAAACTCCTCGGCTGGTCATCCTGGCTGCGCTGACGTTGTGCATGATTGGTTTCACGGCTGTGTTTACTTTGCCCAAAGAGCGCACGCCGCGCGTGAAGTTGCCGGTGATTGTGGTGGCAGTGCCGAATCAGGGGGCACCGCCTGCGACCAATGAAGTGGAAATAGTTCGAGTGGTTGAGGAAGAGGTGGGGACGCTATCGAATTTGCGCGAAGAGGGATCGGTGCTGTCGCAAGCAGTGAACGGTGCGGCGGTTTTTCAGTTTGTGTTTGATAACAGCGTGGATGTGATTGAGGCCAAGCGTGATGTGGAGAGCTTGTTTAATCGGGTGAAAGGGGAATTCCCTGAGGATGCGCAGACGGATCCTGGGCCACAGGTGAATGATGTGGCGTTTGAAGATTTTCCCGTGATCCAGGTGTTTGTGGCTGGGGGCGAAGACGGATCGCAACGACGGCGGGTGGGTGATCTGTTGGATCAGGAATTGCAAAACATTCCGGGTGTGGCGGGTGTGGATGTGTTTGGCGGGGACGAACGTGAAGTGCAAATCGAAATCGATCCGCATCGAATGACGTTGTATGGTTTTGATTATGGCACGATTGCCAACGTGGTGAGACGGGCGAATCTGGAAGCGCCCACGGGGAGCATCGAATCGATCGAAGGCACTGACACACGAGTGCGCGTGGTGAGTCGGCTTAACAATCTCGATGCGATTCGGCAGGTGCCGGTGGGTGTGTTTGAAGGGCGAACGATTCATCTGGCCGATATGGCGGATGTGATGCTCGGTGAAGCGCCACGCAGCAGTATCGCGCGGTATAGCGGCGATGATGCGGTGGTGTTGTTGGTGCGAGCGAAAACCGATATCGATGTGATGGCGACGGCGCAAGTGGTGCAGGATCGGGTGGACCAGTTTATTGCGGACGGCCGACACGATGGGTTGAACGTGGGCACGGCACGTTCGCAGGCCCGCGAAATTGGTTACATGTTGAAACAACTGTTAACCAGCGCGTTTTATGGCACGATTATGGTGGTGATTATGCTGTGGCTGGCCCTGGGTTGGCGCAATGCAGCGCTCATCAGTGTGGCGGTGCCGTTTGCAATATTGAGTAGTGCGGCGTTGATGTGGGTGGCGAAAAAAACAGTGGCACCTGATCTGGCGATCAACAACATGACGTTGTTCGCGCTGATCCTGGTGATCGGCATGGTGGTGGATGGTTGCATCATCGTGGGCGAAAATATTTTTCGCCATCGCGAGTTAGGCGAATCGCCGGTGCAGTCGGCCAAGCGTGGGATACACGAGGTAGGCGGTTCGCTGATCTCCGCCTACATGACGACGTTTGCGGCGTTTGCACCGATGTATCTGGTGCGTGGCATCATGGGCGATTTTATGTCGTTGTTGCCGACGGTGGTGATGTTTTCATTGGTGGCCGCGATGTTGGTGGATCATTTTCTTTTGCCAACGATCAGCGTGTACGTGATGAAATCACGGAAAGTGGTCGAGCGTGACGCGGATGTGGCTAAGAGCGACGGACGCACGCCCAGTGAGATTGAAATTGAGAATATCGAAGCACTGGTGAGTCGCAATTCAGTGAAGCGTGTGTACGGACGGATGTTGGAATATGCCTTGCATCATCGGCTGTTGGTGTTGGCCATGTCGCTGGTGTTGGCAGTGACGCCGGTGGCGTTATTTGAAATGGGTGCGGTGGGTTTTGAATTTTTTCCTGAAGGTGACGTGCCGATTATCGAAGTGCATTTCGAGGCGCCATTGGGATCATCGATGGAATTGAAAACCGCCGCGATTGCTGAACAAATTGAAGAGGCCGTGAATCGTGTGGTGCGTGAGGAGGAGTGGCATCACCCGAGCGCGGGGTTTGGGCATGTTGGGCCGGTGACGACGATGGGTCAGGCCGGTGCGTTGAATACGAATTTGGATTCGCCGTCGGGGACGGGGCCTGAGTTTGGGATGGTGTATGTTGAGCTGGCGTTGGCGGAGGATCGCGAACGGTCAGCGAAAGAAATACGCGAAGTGATTGCCGCGGAGTTGGCACGGATGACCGAAGGCGTGGGGCCGGTGGGTGGAGAAAGTTTGTTTCCGGGTGTGATTATGCGCGTGCGTTCGCCGAGTGATGGGCCGCCCGCGGGTGCGCCGGTGGCGGTGCGTGTGTATGGTCACAGCGAAACGCCGTTGGCGGTATTGGCCCAGCGATCACGCGCGATTGAAGCGTTGTTGCGATCGATTCCGGGGACGTATGACGTGGCTAATACGTATCGTGATCGGCCCGAATTAGTGGCAACACCGAACCGAACGGTGGCGGGGTTGTACGATCTGGATACGGCAACGATTGCCAGCTCGATTAATTTTGCCTTGCAAGGTGTGCGTGCGGGTGAGGTGGATTTCGGCGGCGATGAGGATATGGATCTGCGAATTCGCAATCGGTTGCAGGATCGCGATGAACTGTCTGATCTGACGAACCTGCCGTTGCGCACGTCGGGCGGACGAATCGTGGCGTTGGAACAAGTCGCCGCGGTTGAACGTGTTTTTAATCCGAACACGATCGATCATCGCGATTTGAAACGGGTCATCACGGTGACGTGTGAAATCAAGGAGGGCGTGCTAACCGATGAAGTCAAGCAGCGCGTGATTGAATCGCTACGACCTGATTTGTCAGCCTCAGAACAGAAACGCATGAAATTGGACAAGATCAACAACACGCTGCTGATCGATGATGAAGTGATGATTGAATTCGGTGGGCAAAACGATGTGCGTGATGACGCGCTTGAGGATTTGAAAGTCGCAATGTTGATCGCGGCGGCGGCGATGCTGATTATTCTGGTGGTGAATTTTAATAGTTTCGTACAGCCCTTGATTGTGTTGTTCAGCGTGCCATTGAGCCTGGTGGGTATTGCGATTGGGCACATGATTTGCGGATTCCATTTTTCGATTTCGTCGATGATCGGGGTGGTGGCGTTGTCGGGCATTGTGGTTAACGATGCGATCGTGCTGGTTGATTTTATTAACCGGATCAAGCGAGCAGGTGTGCCAGTTGCAAAGGCCGTCGTTTATGCCGGGCAGTTGCGAATTCGGCCGATTTTTTTGACGACGGTGACGACGATTGGGGGATTGCTGCCGCTGTCATTGAATCTGGCCGGCGGGGGTGAATTCTGGCAGCCGTTGACGATTACGATCATGTTCGGATTGGGGTTCGCCACGTTGTTACAACTGTTTGTGATTCCGTTGGCATGCTACACGTTTGACTCGGGGACCAAGCCGGGAATTCTGGATCCAGGTAAACGTGCGGAATATTCGGGGTAGGTGCGATGCTCGAGACGTCTTGGATGTGTGCGGGGGAAAGTGTGGGGGGCGTGGATTGGTGGGAACCCGTATAATTCGAATTGTGTCCTGATAAACCAATAGCCAAAAATTAACCAGTAAACCGTTGATATGCTCAAGCTCGCGACTGTCCTCGATAATCCCGGCGAACCGATTCCTGATACACGTTATCGCGATGCGGTTCATTTGAAAGAACTGGGATACAACGGTTTGGTGATCTATCAAACAGTGGGGCTGTCGGGTGTGGATAGCCCTGCGGTGGTGGGCACCGGTGAAATGCATCGGTGGGTGGAACATCAATTTGATCAGGTCAAGACGGCTATTGAACAGGCACGTGCCGGTGGGCTGGAGGTGTACATTGCCTACGACGTTTTATCGTTGCCGATGTCGGTGGTCGATGACGATCCGAAATCCTATCTATGTAAAAATCGAACGGATGTATTATGTCCGGCCAGTGATGTTGGATTGCAGCGTTCGGTGTTAGCATTGGAACGATTGCTGGGTGCTTTGCCAGCGGTGGACGGAGTGGTGTTGCGATTTGGTGATTCGAATGCCCCGCGCTTGCCGTATCTGGTGGGTAATGATATTTATGCCCCGCATTGTGCGCGTTGCAGCGCGATGACACCGGCTGATCGGATTTTGTCAGTGTTGCAATCGTTTTACGATTTGGTCGTGACGAAAATGGATAAGCGTCTGATCGCGCGGGCGTGGAATGTTCGGCCCGGTGGGATGCACGACTCGGTCGAGATCGCGGATGAAATTGTTGAACGATTGCCAGGCGATGCGGACGATCCACGCTTGATCTTGTCGTTCAAATTTACGCAGACAGATTTTTGGCGTTACCAGTTATGGAACCCGTCGAGCCTGCGATTTGGTAAGCGGCCGATTATTTATGAATTGCAATGCCAACGTGAGTTTGAAGGTAAGGGTGGGATACCCAATTGGCAGCCACCGCTGTGGCGCAATGGTGGGGCGACCAGCGCTGAGCGGCAGGATGTAGCGGGTTTGGCCCAGGTCCATGAGACCATTAATTTTGCGGGTTTGTGGGCGTGGGTGCGTGGCGGCGGTTGGGGTGGGCCGTTTGTAAAAAATGAAACGTGGATTGATGCGAACGTGTATGCGGTGCCTCGTTTGGCTGATGATCCGGGGATCGATCTGGATGCGTTAGCGCGACAGTGGGTGAGTTCACGCTTGAAAATCACGGATAAAAACGCGATCGAAGCGATCTATAAAACGCTGATGAACTCGGTGGATATTGCCAGTAAGGGCTTTTATATCAAAGCGTTTGCCTCGACCAAGAAAAATGCCTGGCACACCAACGGCGACATCATTCAGGATGACGTGGTGGATGCGATGGCCGCGTGGCGATTGGTGCAACGATTGCCGGAATCAATTCTGGATGAAGTGGTAGCAGAAAAACAGGAAGTGGTGGACCTGGTGGCGGCGGATCGGGTGGCGTTGCAAAATGCAACCAGTTCACGCAACAGCAAGGTGTTGGATCCATTGGTCAGCACACTGATGTATGCGGAAAGCCTGTTTGAAATGCTGCGCGATTTGTTGGCCGGTTTGATTGCATATCGACGCTGGCTTAAATCGAAAACGACGCAGGACGCTGAGGTGGTTAAGCATCGCTTGTTAATCGCGCAGAGTCATTGGAATCATCACTGCCAACGACACGGAGCGATATCGGGAACAGCCACAGCATTTCGTGAAGCACATTTCTGGGAACTGACGCAAAAAATATTGACAGAAATCTCCGCGTGATAGATAGCGGGGGCAGTGGTGGGCCGTGGTGGCGTGGGGGGGCTAACACGAATGACGCTAAATACTCGCGCTTTGACTCATGTTAGCCCCCGGTGAATACCGGGGGTCGGTGTGCGAGGAAATTCAAGACCACACGAGTTTTTAACGGGATTTCGGATTCGCCATTTTTGATTTGGGATGAAAAGCGGGCGCTAATACGGATTACGATAAATACTCGCGCGTAGTTTTTTTATTAGCTCCCGGTGAATACCGGGAGTTTGTGTGAAGGGAAATTTGAGGCCGCGCGAGTTTTTAATGGAATGGGTATTATTTGACGTCGAACCAGTCACGACCGGTGCCGATTTCCACACGCAGGGGGACGCGCAATGTCATGGCCGATTCCATTTCTTGTTTCACGATCGCGGTCATGGCCTCGGCATGTGCGTCAGGGGTTTCGAACACGAGTTCGTCGTGAATCTGCAAAAGCATTTTCATCGGCAACGATTCACGTTCGATGCGACGATGCAAATTGACCATGGCGATTTTGATCAGGTCGGCGGCACTGCCTTGCACGACGGTGTTGATGGCTAGTCGTTCGCCGAGCGAGCGAGCGTTGGGATTGCTGGCATGGATTTGATCAATGATGCGACGTCGGCCCAGGATGGTGGTGACGTGGCCGAGGTTCATGGCCTGCGCGATGCAGTCCTGCAAAAATTGATCGATTTGTGCGAAGCGTTTTTTGTAGGATTCGATCAACGCGTCAGCGGATTTCATGTCGAGGTTATCAATGCGACGGGCTAGTCCGAATGCGGTCACGCCGTAGATGATGCCGAAGTTGATGGTTTTGGCATGGGTGCGATATTCGGCGGTGACCTGCTCGGGCGATTCGAGATCGAACACCTGCATGGCGACGGCGGTATGGATGTCCTGATTGGAAGCAAACGCTTCGAGCAGCGCGGGGTCTTCGCTCAGATGGGCGAGGATGCGCAATTCGATTTGCGAATAGTCGGCACTGATCAGTTGGTGGCCCGGTTCCGCGACGAAAGCGCGGCGAATCTGTCGGCCCAGGTCGGTGCGGATGGGAATGTTTTGCAGGTTGGGATTGCTGGATGATAGACGGCCGGTGGCAGCGCCGGTTTGATGGAACGAGGCGTGGATGCGATTGTCGTTGGGACTAATGGCCTCGACGAGATTGCGCAGGTACGTGCCAATCAATTTGGTGAGTTGCCGGTACTCGACGATTAGCTGCGGAACCCGTTTTTGTTCGTCGGTCAGGTCGTCGTGATCGGCCAGTTTTTGCAGGACCTCGATATCGGTGGATGGCCCGGTTTTTGTGCGTTTTTGCACGGGCAAATTCATGTGATTGAACAACACGTCGGCAAGTTGTTTGGGCGAATCGGGATTGAAATCGACGCCCGCGCTGTCGAGGATTTCACCGCGCAGGATGTCGGTGCGTTTTTGCAATGATTCGCGTTGTTTGTCGAGCACTTCCGCATCGACGCGGATGCCGTGCCATTCCATGGTGGCCAACACATCGACCAAGGGCATTTCAACATCATTGGCCAATTGCATGACATCCATGTCGTCGAGCATGGGCGAAAAAATTTCGTACAAACGCCAGGTGATGTCCGCATCTTCCGCCGCGTAGTCGGTGATGATTTCGAGCGCAACCTGATCCATGGTTTTTTGCGGCGGCGCTTTGGTCGATCGTGGCTTGGGGCCGATCAGATCGATGATGGGAATGGTGTGGTGGTCCAGCAATGAAAGGGCTAGTGCGTCCATGCCCATGCCGGGTTGGTTGGTGAGGAATGCGGCGATCATGGTGTCGAAGGTGGCCCCGGCCAGATCGATGCCCGCGTGTTTCAAAACGAGTTGATCGTATTTGATGTTGTGCCCGATTTTTTCAGGGGTCGGGGATTCGAGCAATGGACGCAGTGTTTCGAGGACGGCGGACTGGTCCAGATGTTGGTCGGATTGCGGGGACAAAATGGGAATGTACACGCCACTGCCAGCTTCCCATGCGATGCAGATGCCGCATAGTTGGGCGTTGTGGCCCAGGCCGATGGTTTCGGTGTCGATGGCAAAACGCGGTTGCTGTTGTAGCGTGGCGACGAGGTCATCGAGTTCCGCCTGGGTGGTGATGGCGCGGTAGTTGCCGGTGGTTCGCGGTAGGGCAGGGCTTGCCTCAGTGTTTGTCTCAGTGCCTGCTTCAGTGTCTCCCGAATCGTCTGGAAAATCGCTGGATTGATCGAACAGTCCGCCAATGATGGGGTCATCTTTTGAGGTGGTTTTGGTTTTTGAACGCGATTTGGTTTTGGATTGCGATGATGGCGTTGGACTGGTGCCAGGGGTGGTGGCATCAGTGGCATCAGTTGCGATAGGTGCGTCGGCTGTCCCGGGGTTTTGATTGCGATTGCGCACCAACGTGTCGAGGTCGGTGATGTGGCGGTTGAAACCCATGGTGCGAAACAGATCGCGCAAACTGGCGTGATCAATGTCGTGGGTGGTCGCATCATCCAGCGTGAAATCAAATGGCACATCGCGTTTCAAAGTGACGAGCGTGCGATTGACGGGCATGCGGTCGCGGCCTTCGATGAGATTTTCGCGGCGTTTGCCCTTGATGTTGTCGATGTTTTCGTAGATGCCATCGATGCTGCCGAATTGGTCGAGCAACATGGCCGCGGTTTTGGTGCCGATGCCGTGGATGCCGGGGATGTTGTCGATGGTGTCGCCGGTCAGCGCAAGTAGATCGACCACCTGTTGGGGAGTGACTTTCTTTTTTTCATAGAGCGCAGCCGCGTCGATTTCCTCGTTTTTATGGATGTCGAACATGGTGACGCGATCGCTGAGCAACTGTTCGAGATCCTTGTCGCGCGAGACCACGCGAATGTGTACGTCGTCATGATCTGTGAGAATGCGATCGACGACGGTGGCAATGACATCATCAGCCTCGACGCCGGTGACGCCGAGCAGGGGGATGCCGAACATTTTTGTCATTTCAAAAATGCGTTGTTCCTGGGTGTGGAAATCTTCGGGAGCGGGGTCGCGTTGGGCTTTGTATTGTTCGTAAATTTCATCGCGGAAGGTTTTGCCGGGCATATCGATAGCCATGGCAATGTATTGGGGTTTGAAATCGCGTAGGAGCTTGAGCAACATGCCGGCAAAGCCGAAGACAGCCTGCGTGGGTTCGCCGGTGACGGGGCTGGTCATGCCGCCGCGAATGGCGTAGTAGGCCCGAAAAATCTGGGCGTGGCCATCGATGAGGTACAGCGTGGGACGCGACGATGACAAAGACGATGCCGATTGTGAGGAGGAATGGGCGGAGGATTGTGTGGGGGGGGTCGACGTGGGCATTTGGGCGATTATAGTGGGCGAATGGCAATAGAAAATTCCCCTACCCATTTTGCGGATCGATGGTTTGATTTATCGGAAAAACGCGGCGGCCCGGTGTGCGTCGGGATTGACCCGGTTTACGAGCGATTGCCGGACGAATTGCGAAAACATGCGGCTGATCCGGCTGATCAGGTTGCTGCGATCGAAAAATTCAGTCTGGCGGTGATCGAATCAGTGGCTGACCATGTGCCGATGGTGAAAATCCAGTCGGCGTGTTACGAACGATATTGGGGGCCCGGTGTGGCCGCGTATCACCGCGTGATCGCGGCGGCGCAGGCGGCGGGGTTGTTGGTCATTGCTGACGCCAAACGCGGTGACATCGGCACCAGCAGCGCCCACTACGCGGCTGGCTTGCTGGATGCCGATGCGCTCACGATCAACAGCTATCTGGGCGTGGATGGGATGCAGCCGTTCATCGATGCGGCCGCAGCGCAGGGGCGCGGGTTATTCGTGTTGGTGCGGACGAGCAATCCGGGCGGTGATGCGTTGCAGTCGCTGGCATTGCAACAGGGCGGGACGGTGGCCGAGCATGTCGGGCAGATGGTCGCTGACAGCGGTGAGGCGCATTGTGGCGAGTCGGGCTACAGCCTGGTCGGTGCGGTGGTGGGAGCGACCAAGCCGGCTGACGCGCGGTTGTTGCGAAGCATCATGCCCAAGCAGTTGTTTCTGGTGCCGGGGTTTGGTGCCCAGGGTGGCGGGGCCGAGGATGTGCGAGCGTGTTTTAACGACGATGGTCGTGGTGCGATTATCACAGCCAGTCGTTCGGTGATTTATGCGTACGCGTCGCCATCGGATGGGCATTGGCGTGATGCGATCCGTGATGCGGCGATCGATTTGACGCAACAGATCGCGGCGATTCGGGGGTGATGTGGAGCGTGTCGCGTGTCGCGTGTCGTGAGTCGTGTGTTGCACGTGATTGTGATGTTGATGGGGGAACCCGCGATATGCATCGCGGGCTATTACAGAACAGGACTACGTGTACACGCTATTGCAAGAATAGCTGGCGCGTTACTAGAGCAGATTCACCTTTCCTCTAGCGCCACAGCGTTTAATCGGTTATCAATAGGGGCATCACTACGACATGGAGGTTGTGATGCCCAAGGCTTATTCGATGGATTTGAGACAGCGTGTTGCTGGGGACCATGATGCGGGGATCGGGACCCTGGCGGTGGCACGCAAGTATTCGGTCAGCCCGGCGTGGGTCAGGCGACTGGTCCAGCAACGACCAGAACGCGGCGACCTGGCAC